>NZ_JBHWMB010000024.1:0-20040 GCF_042730015.1 Streptomyces sp. NPDC059957
GTTGCGCAATGGGTTCCTAGACAGCTCCCACCACACCGGAGGTCTTCGCCATGTTCAAGACCTAACCAGTGTCAACAACGCTCGTGATCAATACAGCTAGGCCGCCTTCGGATCTTGCCGGGCCCGCAAGATCCGAAAGAGACGGCCTGGGCCCGCCCCCCGGCCGCATAGCCTGTACCCGGTGAAGCGCAGATCTCACATCCCCGACGCGCCCCTGCCCCAGGTCTCCGGCATCGACCCGGTCCGCATGCGGCTGCCCCCCGACCCGGACGGGACCTGGCCGGACCTCGGCTCCTACCTCACGGCACGCTACGCGGGCACGCGCGGCGAGGAGTCCATGGCCCGCCTGCTGCAGGACGGCCGGGTGCTGGGCGTCGGCGGCCGGGTGCTGCGGCCGCAGGACCCGTACGAGCCGGGCGGTTTCCTGTGGTTCCACCGGGACATGCCGCCCGAGCCCGTGGTGCCCTTCCCCATCGGGGTCGTCTACCGCGACGAGCACCTGCTGGTGGCCGACAAACCGCATTTCCTGGCCACCACCCCGCGCGGCAGCCACGTCTTCCAGACGGCCCTGGCCCGGCTCCGGGTGGAGCTCGGCCTGCCCGCGCTGAGCCCCGCGCACCGCCTCGACCGGATGACCGCCGGGCTGGTGCTGTTCAGCATCCGCCCCGAGGACCGGGGCGCGTACCAGCTGATGTTCCAGGAGCGGCGGATCCGCAAGGAGTACGAGGCGCTCGCGCCCCACGACCCGGCGGTGGAGTTCCCCCGGACCCTGCGCAGCCACATCGAGAAGGTGCGGGGCGTGATGGCGGCGACGGAGGTCCCGGGCGCCGAGACCAACGCCGAGACCTTGGCCGAACTCCTCGCGGTCCGGGGGGACACCGGCCGCTACCGGCTGACCCCGCACACCGGGCGCACCCACCAGCTGCGGGTGCACATGAACAGCCTGGGCCTGCCGATCCTGGGCGACCCGGTCTATCCGGTGGTCCGCGACCCGGCGCCCGACGACTACCGGCGTCCGCTCCAGCTCCTGGCCCGCACCCTGGAGTTCACCGATCCGGTCACCGGCATCGCGCACCGGATCGAGAGCGGCCGCACCCTGCGGGCCTGGGATGACCGCCCGGGCTGGGAAGAGGCATCCGGGGACGACGCCTAGGACGGGGCAGGCCCAGGCCCTAGCGGCCGGCGTCCGCGATCCGCAGCGCCGCGTCGGCGGTGGCCTCCGCGAAGGCTGCCACCGGGCGTGCCGGATCGGAGCGGTGGATCAGCATCACGCCTTCGATGAGGCCGAAGACGAGGTCGTTGCGGAGCACCAATCCGGCCCGGTCACCGGCGAGTTCGGTTCCGGCACGGGTCCCGTCGAGCAACTCCCGGTAGATGTCCTTGAGTTCCTGGCGCATCCGGCGAAAGCGCGCGAAGCGCGCACCGGAGACCTCGGGCAACAGGTAGAGCGCGCCCAGGTTGTACGGCCCACCGCACAGCAGCATCACGTCCGAGCGGCACAGCTCCCAGAGCCGCCGGCCGGCGGGCCGGTCCGTTTCCAGGACCAGTCGGCGGGCCAGCTCCAGGGAGGGCGCGACCGTGGACTCCAGGAGTTCGGCGAGGAGTTCCTCTTTGCCGCCGAAGTAGTGGTACATCGTGGCCTGGCGCATTCCGGCCCGTTCGGCCACCGTCCGCGTGGTGGTGGCCGCGTACCCCTTGACCGTGAACAACTCGGCCGCGGCGTAGAGGAGTTCCTCGCGCGGCGGCCGCCCGCTCGCGGGTCTCAGCTGATCGGCGCGTGGCCGACCGACCCGTCTCGGCCCATCGTCCGTTCCACCAGTCATGGCCCGATTTTCCCACAGGACACGTCGAAGTGATCATGGCAAGAGATGAGATCCGGCCATGACCACTTCTGGAGGAACCTCCAAATCCGGTTACCCCACCGAGCTGTAGGCCACCACACCGCGCAGCAGCGCGTCCACCGCCTTGCGGGCGTTGCGGGCCACCGTGCTGCCGCCCTCCGAGGAAGGCGGAGCGGAGGAAGAGGGCGCCGCGGCGGCCACCTGCCCCAGCACGTCGATGACCTGCTTGCACCAGCGCACGAAGTCACCGGCCGGCATCTCCGCCTCGCGCAGCACCTCGTCCAGGCTCTTGTCGGAGGCCCACTGGTACACCGCCCACGCGAAGCCGAGGTCCGGCTCGCGCTGGCCCACGCCCTCCGCCTGGTTGATGCCGTGCTCCTCCTCCAGCGCGTCGAGCCGGCCCCAGATGTGGACCATCTCGCCGAGCGCGGCCTTCGCCGCGCCCCCCGGCACCTTCGGCGCGACCGCGTCGTCGGACTGCCGCGCCTCGAAGACCAGCGCCGAGACGCAGGCGGCCAGTTCGGCCGGGCTCAGGCCCTCCCAGATGCCGGCCCGCAGGCATTCCGAAGCCAGCAGGTCGAGCTCGCCGTAGAGCCGGGCGAGCCGACGTCCGTGCGGGGTCACCTCGTCCTCGCGCAGGTAGTCCAGGTCCGTCAGCAGCGCGTGGATCCGGTCGAAGGTGCGGGCGATGGTGTTCGTCCGGCCCTCGATGCGCTGCTCCAGCTGCCGCGTGTCCCGCTGCAGCCGGTGGTGGCGCTCCGCCCAGCGGGCGTGGTCCTCGCGCTCGTCGCAGCCGTGGCACGGGTGCGCCCGCAGGGCGGTGCGCAGCCGCGTGATCTCCCGGTCGTCGGCCGCCGCGGCCCGGCCGCGCGCGTGCCGCTCCACCGTGAGGTGCCCGGCCTTGGACCGCAGCTGGGACGCCAGGTCCCGACGGGACTGCGGGGAGCGGGCGTTGAACGTCTTGGGGATCCGCATCCGCTCGATGGCCTCGACGGGGACCGGGAAGTCGATCCCGGCGAGCCGCTTGACCTGCCGCTCCACGGTGAGCACCAGCGGGCGCGGGCCCTCGGTGTACTCGTGCCCGCGGTGCCCGTTGGACCGCCCGGCCGGAACCCCCGGGTCCAGCACCAGGGCAAGACCTGCGAACTTGCCCGTCGGCACGTGGATGATGTCGCCCGGCTTGAGCTTCTCCAGCGACGCGGCGGCCTGCGCCCGCCGCTGGGCCGCCCCCTGCTTGGCCAGGTCGTTCTCGCGGTCCTTCAGGTCGCGGCGCAGCCGCGCGTACTCCTCGAAGTCACCGAGGTGGCAGGTCATGCCCTCCCGGTACCCGTCCAGGCCCTCCTCGTTGCGCTGCACCTGCCGGGAGATCCCGACGACCGAGCGGTCGGCCTGGAACTGGGCGAAGGAGGTCTCCAGCAGCTCGCGCGAGCGGTGCCGCCCGAACTGCTGGACCAGGTTGACGGCCATGTTGTACGAGGGCTTGAAGCTGGAACGCAGCGGGTACGTACGGGTACCCGCGAGCCCGGCCAGACCCGCCGGGTCCATGCCCCGCTGCCACAGGACCACCGCGTGGCCCTCGACGTCGATGCCGCGCCGCCCGGCCCGGCCCGTGAGCTGCGTGTACTCGCCGGGAGTGATGTCGGCGTGCTGTTCGCCGTTCCACTTGACGAGCTTCTCCAGGATGACCGTGCGCGCCGGCATGTTGATGCCCAGCGCCAGGGTCTCGGTGGCGAAGACCGCCTTGACCAGTCCCCGTACGAACAGCTCCTCGACGACCTCCTTGAAGGTGGGCAGCATGCCCGCGTGGTGCGCGGCGATGCCCCGCTCCAGGCCTTCGAGCCACTCGTAGTACCCCAGGACGTGCAGGTCCTCGGTGGGGATCGAGGCGGTCCGCTCCTCGACGATCTCGCGCACCTTCAGCCGCGCGGTGTCGTCGTTGAGCCGCAGCCCCGCGTACAGGCACTGCTGGACGGCGGCCTCGCAGCCGGCCCGGCTGAAGATGAAGTTGATGGCGGGCAGCAGCCCGTCGCCGTCGAGCCGGGCGATGACCTCGGGACGCGAGGGGGTCCAGATCCGGCCGCGCGAGCGCCGCTCGCGCTCGCGGTCGGCCTCGCGGACCATCTTCCCGCGCCGCCGGTCCTTCGGGTTGTACCGGCTGCTGTTCTCCTCGCGGGCCATCCGCAGCAGGTCGGGGTTGACCTCGCGGCGCGCGGAGCCGCGGCCGCCGTGGTCGGACCCCTCCTCGAAGAGGTCGTAGATCCGCCGGCCGGCCATGACGTGCTGCCACAGCGGTACGGGCCGCTCCTCGGAGACGATCACCTGGGTGTCGCCGCGCACGGTGTCGAGCCAGTCGCCGAACTCCTCGGCGTTGGAGACGGTGGCGGAGAGCGAGACCAGGGTCACCGACTCGGGGAGGTGGATGATCACTTCCTCCCAGACGGCTCCGCGGAACCGGTCGGAGAGGTAGTGCACCTCGTCCATCACCACGTAACCCAGACCGACCAACGCCTGCGAGCCCGCGTACAGCATGTTGCGGAGCACCTCGGTGGTCATGACGACCACCGGAGCGTCGGAGTTGACGCTGTTGTCGCCGGTGAGCAGGCCGACCTTGTCGGCGCCGTAGCGCTTGGCGAGGTCGGCGTACTTCTGGTTCGACAGGGCCTTGATGGGCGTGGTGTAGAAGCACTTGCGGCCCTGCTGGAGGGCCAGGTGCACGGCGAACTCGCCGACGATCGTCTTGCCCGAGCCGGTCGGGGCGGCGACGAGGACGCCCTTGCCGGCCTCCAATGCCTTGCAGGCCTCGATCTGGTAGGGATCCAGGTCGAATTCGTACATCTCACGGAAAGGCGCCAGGGCCGAGGCCTCTTCGGCGGCGCGGATCCGGGCAGCGGCGTACCGCTCGGCGGGAGAAAGTTCTTCGGTCATCTTGTCATCGAGCCTACCCGCCGCCCCTGACAACAGTCGCGATCTTTTGCGCGGGCCGGGACGCCCTACGCCAGGAGCCGCAGGGCCGCCGGGACACAACTCGCGCTCACCGGGAGCGGACCCAGCCGCTCGCCGTCCGCGTAGGCCGTGATGCCGTCCGCCTCCAGGGTCACCTTCGCGGCCCGGTGGACGGTGACCTTCGGATGGTCGAGGTGGGTGCCCTTGTAGACCCGCGGGAAGACCTTCAGCAGGGTGGTGCGGCTGCAGTCGCCGACGACCACGACGTCGAACAGCCCGTCGTCGGGGACCGCGTCCGCGCAGATGCGCATGCCGCCGCCGTAGGAGGAGCCGTTGCCGACGGCCACCAGCGCGGCCTCGGTCTCCAGGACCGGGCCGCCGTCCAGGGTGATCCGGTACGGGAAGGGCCGGAAGGCGGCCAGTTCCAGAACCATCGCCAGGTCGTACGTGAACCGGCCGAGCGGCAGCCGCATCCGGTTGCCCCGGTCGTTGACCCGCGAGTCGAAGCCGGAGCACAGCACGGTCCCGTACCAGGTGCCTCCACCGGCCCCGCCGGCTCCGCCGCCTCCGCCGTCCCCGGCCCCGCCCCCGACCACCCGGCCGAGGTCGATCTCCCGGAACCGGCCCTCCTTGAGCGCCTCGGCGGCCAGCCGGCCCGCCCGCGCCGGTTCCCGTACGGGCAGTCCCATCGCGCGCGCGAAATCGTTCCCGGTGCCCACCGCGACCACCCCGAGCGGCACCAGCGTCCCCGCGAGCGCCTGCAGCGCGAGGGACACCACCCCGTCACCGCCGACCGCGATCACCGCTCCGGTGCCCTCGCGCACCGCGGTGCGCAGCCGGGCCAGGGCGTCGGGGGCATCGGTGCCGACCACGGTTCGCACCGAGAAACCGGCCTCGCGAAGCGCGGAAGCGGCCGGCTGCGCGGCGTGCGCGGCCCGGCCGCTTCCGGCGGTGGGATTGACGAAGAGGGTGATCTCAGCACTCACCCGCGGCGGGGGCACCTCCCAGCGTAGCTGGGGGCGTACCCGCCGGGACGGACCCGCGTCGATCAGGTGGCGTCGTCGTAGCCGTTGATCCGCTGGCGTCCGCCGTCGGCCTGCTCGGGCAGCGCGCCCGGGGCCGCCACGGCCTCGACCGCGCCCACCTCCGCCGGGGTCAGGTCCACCGCGGAGGCCTCGTCGTCGTCGAGGCCCGCGTCGGGGTTGTTCCGTGCCCGCCTGCGGTCGTTGAGGTAGCAGAACAGGAGCGCGACGAAGTACAGGGCGACGATCGGCATGGCCAGCGCCAGCATCGTCAGCGGGTCACCGGTGGGCGTCGCGAACGCGGCGAACAGCGTGATGCCCAGCACCATGGCCCGCCACCAGCTCGCGAGCCGCTTCGCGCTCAGCACCCCGGTGACGTTGAGCAGGATCAGCAGCAGCGGCAGCTCGAAGGCCAGGCCGAAGACGACGACCATGCGCGTGACCAGGTCGAGGTAGTCGTCGACCGGCAGCAGGTTGCTCGCGTTGTCGGGAGTGAACTCCAGCAGGATCACCGCGGTCTGCGGCAGCACGTTGTACGCGAGGACCGCGCCGGCACCGAACAGCGGAGCGCCGACCGCCACGAAGGCCACGGCGTACTTCTTCTCGTTGTTGTGCAGACCCGGGGCCACGAAGGCCCACAGCTGGTACAGCCACACCGGGGCGGAGAGCACGAGACCGGCGGTCAGCGAGACCTTCAGGGCGATGGAGAACGGCGCGATGAGGCCGTTGACCGTCATCGCGGCGCAGGGATTCCCGTTGCGCTGCGCGACCACGCCGTTGGCACAGCCGACGGAGTCCAGGATCGGCTTCATCATGAAGTCGATCAGGTCCTTGTAGAAGAACGCGGCCACGATGGTGACCACGAGGACCCCGAGGACCGCCTTCATCAGCCGGTTTCTCAGCTCACGCAGGTGCTCGACAAGAGGCATCCGCCCTTCGGCGTCCTTTGCCTTCTGGTCCTGCTTCTCCTGCTTGCGGGCAGACTTGAGCAACCCACGTCCCTTGTCTCGTTGCAGTTGACTGGTGCGAGCGCGGCCGCCGGAGCGGCCGCCGTCAGCCCTGCTTGGTGTGGTTGGGCTCGTTCACCGGGCGCGCGCTGGTGACGTCACCGGGCGAGGCCTGGATCGTGCGCGGGGCCGCGGCCTGCTGCTGGGGCGCCGGGTCGGCGACGGAAGCGGCGGTGGCGGCGTCCTCGGCCTCCCCCTCCTTCTTCATCGCCTTCGCCTCGCTCTTGAGGATGCGGGCGGACTTGCCGAGCGAGCGGGCCATGTCGGGAAGCTTCTTGGCACCGAACAGCAGGAAGATCACGGCGACGATCAGGAGGATTTCGAGGGGCTTCAGGTTGCCGATCATGTGTGTCTTCCTTCTCACCGAAACGGCTGGTTGTGGTAGTCAAGACGGCTCGGACCGAGATCGGCGAGCCGTTCTGACATGGATCGTAACCCCCGGGGGTTAACGCCAGGCAATCCCCCGGGGCATCACCGCTTGCGTGGTCAGACAGTACGACGGTTGCCCGACGATGGCTATGGCCGCACGGAGCGCCCGGCCCTGGCCAGGCCCGTAGCGGCCCGCTCCAGATCCGCGGAGGCCTCCGCGATCCGGCGCCCGGCGTCCGCGACCTGGACGGAGAGCCTGCGCACCTCCACGAAGACCCGGACGGCGAGCACGGCGAGGACGGCGACCCCGAGGAAGCCCAGAGCGATTGCGAACATCGGCCACAGCATGCGACGAGCCTAGGCCACCCACCGGCTCACACGCTGCGCAGGGTGCTCACGCCGCCACCGGTCAGCAGTTCCACGATGCGCTCGCCGGCCGGTTTGCGGACCGGCGCCCCGCACTCGGGACAGGTGAAGGAGTAGAAGGTCGTACGACGGCTGCCGCCGATGGCCAGGCGCAGGGCGCCCGCGTCCAGCTCGAAGCGGGCCCGGCAGTCGGGACAGGACGCCTTGAACGCGACCGACATCGCGCGGATCCCCCCTCGGCCCTTCAGCCCTGTTCCCCTGTGCCGCTCCCGACCGCCACGTCCGTGGCCGCCCCGTCCGTGGCCGCCCCCTCCGTGGCCGCCACGTCCTGCTCGACTGCCTGGCCCTCGTACGCGGCGAGCGCCTCCCGGGCCGCCCGGCGGGCGCTGTCCGCCAGCTCCACCGGGGCCACGATCCGCCCCTCGCGGCCCAGCCGCAGCGCCAGGCGCCGCAGGGAGCCGGGGTCGGGGGTACGCAAGGTGATCCGCAGACCTCCCTCGGGCAGCTCCTCGGCACTGTCGTGCGGGTAGTACTCGGCCACCCAGCGCCCGCCCGGACCCACCTCGACCACGACCTCCGGGTCCTCGGCGGCCGGCTGGACCAGCCCCTCGGACAGATCACGGGGCTCGATGGCGGGCGGATCGGCCCGCTCGTCGAGCAGCCGGATCTCGGCCACCCGGTCCAGACGGAAGGTGCGCCGGGCCTCGGAGAGGTGGCACCACCCCTCCATATAGGTGTGCCCGACGGCGAACAGCCGGATCGGGTCGACCTTGCGCTCGGTGAGCTCGTCGCGCGCGGGCGAGTAGTAGCGCAGCCACAGCCGGCGCTGCTCGGCGATGGCCCGGTCCACGTCGGCGAAGACCCCGCCCTCGGACTCGAAGGTCACCGAGAGCCGGGAACTGGCCCCGGCCACCTCGCCCGCGGCCGCCTCCAGCTTCGCGGTGGCCCGCAGCAGTGCCTGGCGGTCCCCTTCGCGCAGCCCCGGCAGCGTGGCCACGGCCCGGGCCGCCACCAGCAGCGCCGTCGCCTCGTCGGCGGCCAGCCGCAGCGGCTCGGCGGTGGACTCCCCCGACGCGTCGGGGTTGCGCCACCAGATGCGCTCCCCGTCGGTGTCGATGTCGAGCAGGTCACCGCCCCGGAAGCTGGTCCCGCACATGGGCAGCACGTCGAGGTCCGAGATCAGCTCGTCCTCGGTGATCCCGAAGGCCCGGGCCACGTCCGCGACGTGCGCACCCGGGCGCTCGCGCAGGTACGTCACCAGGGACAGCATCCGGCGCGTCTGGTCGATGGCGTTGGCAGCCATGCTGGTACGTCTCCCCCTCAGGGCGTTGCTCACTGATCTTGCCCGGTCCACCCGGCCTACCCTGTCCACCCGGCCCGACCGCTCCCGCGCGGCTCCGCGCGGCCCGCCGACAGGCCGGCCCTAACCCTTGGCCACGGCCCGCAGCCGGTCCACCACGTCGGCCCGCAGGTCGGCCGGCTCCAGCACCACGACATCGGGGCCGAACTCCACCAGCCAGGCGTCCAGCCCGTGCCCGTACGGGATCTCCAGCTCGTCCCAGCCCTCGCCGCCGGCCCCCTCGCGGACCGCCGCGGCCTTGGCCCGCAGCGGATAGCCCGCCCCCGCCCGCAGCCGGATCAGCGCGGAACGCTCCGCGCTCTCCCCGGCCCACCGCGCCACGGTCTCCCGTACGGTCACCACGTCCGGGACCTCGGCGGTGTACTTGGCGGCGCGCGAGCGGACCTTGCCCGTGATCCGGGAGAGCCGGAACACCCGCTCCGCCCCGCGGTCGCGGTCGAAGCCCGCCAGGTACCAGTGGCCGCGCCAGCACTCCAGGGCCCACGGCTCGACCTGACGGGTCTCGGGGCGGGCGGCGGTGGACTTGCGGTAGTCGAAGACGACCGGGCGGCGGTCGCGGCAGGCGAGCATCAGCGGCTCGAAGGCCGCCTCGTGCACCGGGATCCGCGGTTCGATCGCACTGTGCTGGCCCTCGTACGGATCCGAGGCCTCCGGCATGCCGCCGGCGCGCAGCTTCTGCAGGGCGCCGCTGGCCGCCCCGGCGAGCCGGGCCTGCTGCCACACCTTGGCGGCGAGCCCCAGGGCCGCGGCCTCCTCGGCGTCCAGCGCCACGGGCGGCAGCCGGTTGGAATCGCGGCGGGCCAGGTAGCCCGTGTCGCCCTCCAGGTTCTCGACGGTCTCGATGACCAGCCCGAGCTCCCGCAGATCATCCTTGTCCCGCTCGAACATGCGGTTGAAGGACTCGTCGTTCCCGGCTTCCATGTAGGCCTCGATGGAACCGCGCAGTTCCCGCTTGCTGAGCGGCCGGCGCGTCCCCAGCAGACACAGCGCCAGATTCATCAGCCGCTCGGCCTTGGCAATCGCCATCGACGCCCATCCGCCCTTCCAGACCTTCGAGTCGTGTCCCCGGTACACCCTCGTGACCGCTGACCGTACCGCCCCGACGGTCCTGGGCAAAAGCGAGGGCCCCTGCCTTCAAGACAGGGGCCCCGCACACTTCACAGCGTCACTTCACAGCGTCACTTCACGACGGACCGATCAGGCGCCCATCAGGTCGCACACGAAGATCAGCGTCTCGCCCGGCTTGATGGCACCGCCGGCGCCACGCTCGCCGTAGGCGAGGTGGGCCGGGATGACCAGCTTGCGGCGGCCGCCGACCTTCATGCCCTGGATGCCGGTGTCCCAGCCGGAGATGACCTGGCCGATGCCGAGCTGGAACTGCAGCGGCGCGCCGCGGCCCCAGGAGGCGTCGAACTCCTCACCGGTCGAGTAGGCCACGCCCACGTAGTGGACGGAGACCCGGGAACCGGCCTTGGCCTCGGCGCCCTCGCCCTCCCAGATGTCCTCGATCACGAGGTCCGCCGGGACCGGGAAATCGGGGAAGTCGATCTCGGGCTTCTCGAGCTTGTCGCTCACGGAACTGCTCCTCAAAAACTTACGAACAGGGGGACAACCTGGACAGTCTTACACCACGGTGAGGATGTCGAGGCTGAAGACCAGGGTCGACTTGGCCGGGATGGCGCCCTGCTCCTTGTCACCGAAACCCTGGTCCGGCGGGATGACCAGCAGAATGCGGCTGCCGGCCTTCTTGCCGACGATCCCGTCCTTCAGACCCTTGACCTGGAGCTCCGCGAGCGGCCACGTCACCGTCGTGTCGGTGCCGTACGTGCTCTCGAACGTCTTGTCGTCCTTCCACGTCTTGCCGTTGAACTTGACGACGACGCTGTCGGTGTCCTTCACGACCGCGCCGTCGCCCTCCAGGACATAGTTCGACACGAGCTTCGCCGGCGGCGTGGCGTCCTTCGGGACGGCCACGGAGACTTCCTTGCCGTCCGTGTTCGTACCGACCTTCGGCAGGGCGGCGTCCGTCTGCGGGACCTCCTTGCCCTTGGCCGAAACCGGGACGGACGTGCCCTTGACGATGTCCACGACGAAGACCAGCGTGGCGTTCGGCTTGATCTTGTCGCCCGAGCCCTGGTCGCCGTAACCGAGGTCCGGCGGAATCACGAGCTCCAGGCGGCTGCCGACCTTCTTGCCCTCGAGGCCCTGGTCCCAGCCCTTGATGACCTGGCCCGCACCGATGGTCACGTCGAACGGCTTGCCCTTGCCGAAGCTCTGGTCGAACGGCTCCGTGCCGTCCCACACCTGGCCGAGGTAGTTGACCTGGGCGATGTCGCCCTTCTTCAGCGCCGGGCCGTCACCCTCGCTGACGGTCACCACCTTCAGTTCCTTCGGCGGGGTGCCCTTGCCCTTCGACAGGGTGGGGGTCTCCCCGAACTTGGCGCCCTTCGTGATCGCGGGCGCCCCGTTCTTCATCTCGGCGGAATCGGAGCCGCTGTCGCCACAGGCCGCTGTCGACAGCAGCAGAAGGGGTACGACAAGCAGGCCGGCAAGTCGGCGCACGTGTTCCTCAGATCTCAGACGGCACATAGGTCGTCGCCACTCTAAGGCGTGGACAGGGCCCCGTACGAGATCCGTACGAGGCCCTGGCCAAGATCAGTGCTATGTCACACGACGCCACGCGGCGCCCTGCAAACCCCTCACATCCCCGCGATCAGCTTCTCCACCCGGTCGTCCACCGACCGGAACGGGTCCTTGCACAGCACCGTGCGCTGCGCCTGATCGTTCAGCTTCAGATGCACCCAGTCGACCGTGAAGTCCCGCCGCTGCTCCTGCGCACGACGGATGAAGTCACCCCGCAACCTCGCCCTGGTCGTCTGCGGAGGCACCGACTTGCCCTCGAAGATCTTGAGGTCGTTGCAGATCCGCGCCGCCTGCCCCTTGCGCTCCAGCAGGTAGTACAGCCCGCGCCTGCGGTGGATGTCGTGATACGCGAGGTCTATCTGAGCCACCCGCGGATTCGACATCGTCATGTTGTGCTTCGCCCGGTACCGCTCGATCAGCTGGTACTTCATCACCCAGTCGATCTCGGTCCCGATCCGGTCCAGGTCCTCCGCGTCGATCGCGTCCAGCGTCCGGCCCCACAGCTCCAGCACCTGGTCCACGACACCCGTACGGATGCCCCGGCGCTCCGCGAAGTCCACCGCCTTGTCGTAGTACTCCCGCTGGATCTCCAGCGCGGAAGCCTCCCGGCCGCTCGCCAGGCGCACCTTGCGCTGACCCGTGATGTCGTGACTGACCTCGCGGATCGCCCGGATCGGGTTCTCCAGCGTCAGGTCCCGCATCACCGTGCCCGCCTCGATCATGCGCAGCACCAGATCGGTCGCCCCGACCTTCAGCAGCATGGTCGTCTCGGACATGTTCGAGTCGCCCACGATCACGTGCAGACGCCGGTAGCGCTCCGCGTCCGCGTGCGGCTCGTCCCGCGTGTTGATGATCGGCCGCGAACGCGTCGTGGCGGAACTGACGCCCTCCCAGATGTGCTCGGCCCGCTGACTCACGCAGTAGACCGCACCCCGGGGCGTCTGCAGCACCTTGCCCGCACCACAGATCAGCTGCCGCGTGACGAGGAACGGGATCAGAATGTCCGCGAGCCGGGAGAATTCCCCGTGCCGGGCCACCAGGTAGTTCTCATGGCAGCCGTACGAGTTTCCCGCCGAGTCGGTGTTGTTCTTGAACAGATAGACGTCGCCCGCGATTCCCTCCTCGTGCAGGCGGCGTTCGGCGTCGACGAGCAGGCCCTCGAGAATGCGCTCGCCGGCCTTGTCGTGGGTGACCAGTTCGATCAGGTTGTCGCATTCGGGAGTTGCATACTCCGGATGCGAACCCACGTCGAGGTAGAGGCGGGCGCCGTTCCGCAGGAAGACATTGCTACTGCGGCCCCATGACACAACACGGCGGAAGAGGTAGCGCGCCACTTCGTCAGGAGACAGTCGGCGCTGTCCCCTGAACGTGCACGTGACGCCGTACTCGTTCTCCAGCCCGAAAATGCGGCGGTCCATGACTGAACATTACGCCTTCTGCTCTGTTCTGAAACCGAGTTCGCAGGCGCCGTTTCGATCATTTTCCCCAGCGACCACCCCGGAGCCCGCCCGCCGACCCGCCTAAGACCCCGTCACGGAGGCCTCCGCAGAGCCCTCCAACGGCCCCGCCGCACCCTCCTCCGCCTGCCCCGCCACCGAGCCCGGCACGGAACCCGCCACCGCACGACTCGCACCCGGCCGCGCCAGCACCCGCTGAGTCACCGTCAACACCAGCAGCGCCGCGAAGCCGGCCACGCTCGCCACCGCGAAACCCGCCGCCGTACCCCCGGCCTCCACCGAAGGACCCGCCGCCGCCGTACCGATCGCCGCACCCACCCCGAAGAACGTCACCAGCCACGAGAACGCCTCCGTCACCGTGCCCGCCGGAGCATGCCGGTCCACCACGATGAACGCACACGCCAGAGCCGGAGCCAGGAACACCCCCGCCAGCGCCGCGAACCCCGTCATCGCCACCACACCCGGCACCAGCATCAACGGCAGGTAACACACCGCCAGCAACGCCACCAGCAAGCACAGACGCCGCTCCGGCGCACCCGCCCACTGCCGCGCCCCGTACAGCACACCGCCGAACAGCGCGCCCAGACCCAGCGCCGCCATCAGCCAGCCGTACACCGCCTGACCCCCGTGCTCGTCCGCGTACGCCACACCCGCCACCGTGATCGACCCCAGCGCCGTCCCCACGAAGAAGAACGCCCCCAGCAACGCCAGCAGACCCGGCGAACGCAGCGCCCCCAGCCAGTGCGCCTCCCGCGGCTCCGAACGCCACGTACGCGAAGGCTCCGACACCACGACCGACAGCGCCCCCAGCACCCCGATCCCGTTCAGCACCAGCAACGCCACCGCCGGATCCCACAGCGCCACGCACAGCGTCACCAGCAGCGGCCCCACCGTGAACATGACCTCCTGGGCCACCGCGTCCATCGCGTACGCCGCGTGGACCCGCTCCTCCTTGCCGCCCAGCACGCTCGGCCACAGCGCCCGCAGCCCGCCCTCCAACGGCGGCGTGAACAGCCCCGCGACCACCACCGCCCCGTACGCCACCGCCACCGAACCGGTACCGGCCAACGCCAGCCACACCATGCCCAGCGCCGACACCACCGCCGCCGGCAACTGCACCCGCGGCTGCCCGAACAGATCCACCGCCCGACCCAGCAACGGCTGCCCCACCGCGTTCGACACCCCGTACGCGGCCGCCAGCGCACCCGCCAGGCTGTAACTGCCACCCTCCGCGCGGGTGAACAACACGATGGCGATCGGCCCCGTCCCGTTCGGCAGCCGGCCTATGAGCGTGCCCACCAGCAGCCTCGCGGCATGCCGGGTCCTGAGCAGCTCCGCGTAACCCGCGGCCATGTCCGCCCCCTCTTCCGCCCGGACCCAGCCCGGAACAACCCAAGTAATACGTATAACGTGACCGGTCATACGTACCATGACCACAGTCGGACGGTCCACCCACCCGACCCCCACACCCCCCGTGACCTCGCACTACAGGAGCACCGTGTGACGAGACCCACCAGCCGCGACGTGGCCACCGCCGCCGGGGTCTCCCAGGCCACCGTCTCCCTCGTCCTCGGCGACAAATGGCGCGGCCGCGTCTCCGAACGCACCGCCGACCTGGTCCGCGAGGCAGCCACGACCCTCGGCTACCGCCCCAACCTCGCCGCCCGCAACCTCCGCCTCGGCTCCACCCGCACCGCCCTCCTCGTCGTCCCCGCCCTCACCAACGAATTCTTCGCCCGCGTCTACACCGGCGCCGCCCGCATCGCCGCCGAACACGGCTTCGGCGTCGTCCTCTACCCCTCCCCCGACGGCACCGGCCCCGCCCGCAACCCCTTCGCCTCCGCCCGCGCCGCCCTCGACGGAGTCATCGCCTCCTCCATGGCCGCCGACGCCCTCCACGCCCTCGGCGGCGACGCACTCCCCCTCGTCATGCTCGACAGCGACCCCACCGCCGACACCGCCCACGCCCACGTCAACCTCGCCATCGCCGACGGCATGCGCCAAACCGCCGAACACCTCCTCACCCACGGACACCACCGCTTCCTCCACCTCGCCTCCGCCATCGACTCCTGGACCTTCACCGTCCGCGCGAACGCCCTGGCCGCCCTCCTGCCGCCCCCCGCCGAGCTGCGCACCGTACGGGCCCACCTCAGCGTGGAAGCCGCCCGTACGGCCATGGAGACCGCCCTGGACACCCCCGCGGACCGCCGCCCCACCGCCGTCGTCTGCGACGACGACATCCTCGCCGCCGGCGCCTGCAAAGCCGCCCGCCGCCTCGGCCTGCGCATCCCCGAGGACCTCTCCGTCACCGGCTTCGACGACCTCGCCCTCGCCACCGCCGTCGAACCGGAACTCACCACCGTCCACCTCCCCGCCGAACGCGTCGGCGAACAGGGCATGACCGCCCTCCTCGCCGTCCTCGAAGGCACCCCCTGGACCCCCGTCGACATCCCGGTCCACCTCGTCGTCCGCGACTCCACGGGACCCGCGCCCAGCGCCTGAACACCCGGGAACGCGAAAGCGCCCCCGACCCGAAGGCCAGGGGCGCTCACACACCACTTTTTTCGACTACTCGGCTTCCTCTTCAGGAGTCTCGTCGTTCGAGACGGCATCCGCCTGAGCCGCTGCCGGAACGTCCGCCTCCAGCAGCCGCGACAGCTGCCGGCCACGGATCCGCTTGAACTTGCGCTGCTGGGCCCGCGTACGGTCCAGCACCGCCACCTCCAGCCGCTCCGCCGGAATCGACTTGTCCGTACCGTTCGCCTGGCTCGACAGCGCCTGCACCGCCAGCTTCAGCGCCTCGGACAGGGTCATCCCGTCCTGGTGCCGCTGATCGAGGTAGGTGCTGATCTGCTCGGCGTTGCCACCTACGGCGACCGACCCGTGCTCGTCGACGATCGACCCGTCGTGCGGCAGCCGGTAGATCTGGTCACCAGCCGCCGTCGCACCGACCTCGGCCACGACCAGCTCCACCTCGTACGGCTTCTCACCCGCACTCGAGAAGATCGTGCCGAGCGTCTGCGCGTAGACGTTCGCCAGCCCACGGGCCGTCACATCGTCACGGTCGTAGGTGTATCCACGCAGATCGGCGTACCGCACACCGCCGATGCGCAGGTTCTCGTACTCGTTGTACTTGCCGGCGGCCGCGAAGCCGATCCGGTCGTAGATCTCGCTGAACTTGTGCAGCGCGCGGGACGGGTTCTCACCGACGAACACGATGCCGTCGGCGTACTGGATGACAACGAGGCTCCGACCGCGGGCGATGCCCTTGCGGGCGTATTCCGCCCGGTCGGCCATGGCCTGCTGGGGTGACACATAGAACGGAGTCGACACCGGCTTTCCGTCCCTTTCTTCTGGACGACGAGGAGGTCAGAGGTCAGAGCAGGGCGGCGCGCGGACCGTCGGGCTGCTCCAGCCGACGGTTCGTGATCTTGCGGGCCAGCTCCGAGGACTCCTCGTCGGTCAGCCTGCGGAATCCCTCGTCGGTCATGACGGTGACGATGGGGTAGATGTGGCGGTAGAGGTCCGGACCGCCGGTGGCCGAGTCGTCGTCGGCGGCGTCGTACAACGCCTGCACGACGAGCGTCGTGGCCTCCTCCTCCGTCAGCTTGGAGTGGTACAGCTTCTTCATCGAGCCGCGGGCGAAGATCGAGCCCGACCCGGTCGCGGCGTACCCGTGCTCCTCGGAGCGGCCGCCGGTCACGTCGTAGGAGAAGATCCGCCCCCTCTCCTTGGCCTCGTCGTACCCCGCGAAGAGCGGGACCACGGCCAGGCCCTGCATCGCCATCCCGAGGTTGCTCCGGATCATGGTCGAGAGGCGGTTGGCCTTACCTTCGAGACTGAGGGTCGCCCCCTCCACCTTCTCGAAGTGCTCCAGCTCCAGCTGGAACAGCTTCACCATCTCCACGGCGAGACCGGCGGTGCCGGCGATGCCGACGGCGGAGTACTCGTCCGCCGGGAACACCTTCTCGATGTCCCGCTGCGCGATCATGTTCCCCATGGTCGCCCGCCGGTCACCGGCGAGGACGACCCCGCCGGGGAAGGTGGCGGCCACGATGGTCGTCCCGTGCGGCGCCTCGATGACCCCGTCGGGCAGCTTCCGGTTGCCCGGGAGCATCTCGGGCTGGTGAGCCCCGAGGAAGTCCATGAAGGACGACGACCCCGGCGTCAGGAAGGCTGCCGGTAGACGCCCTGTGCTACGAGTGTTGGGTTCCACAGGTTTCCTTCCACGTAAGCGGCTGCACGCCTCAAGACGTCCGGCCGATCCTTGAGTTGCCCGATTCCTGCGTTGCAGCCGAAGCAAAGTACGCCTCGGACCTTACCCGTCTGATGATCGTGATCAACATGCTCCGCCGGAGCCTCTTGGCAGATCACGCAAACCCCGCCCTGGGCGGCGATCATCTCGTCACGCTCGGCCTCGGTGAGGCCGTAGGCCCGTTTGAGATGGCCGGCCCGACCGAGGACGGCACGGCAGGTCTTGCAGCGAGTAGACAGCCCGTCAGAAGCACTTGCGTTCTTGTGCCATTCACTGTGCGGCTTGACCACACCGCACAGTCGACAGAGCTTGTGCCCGGCCGGCACTTCCACGTGCTCCTTGACGACCTTGCCTTTGGCTGCCTGGCGGCGCCGATAATGCTCGGCACCGTACGCCGCCACACACTCACGACATCTGGGCTGAAGCCCGTCGCTCCGGTTGCGATCCGAGGCGAATCCGCTCAGTGGTATGTCACGGGCACACCCGCGGCACCACTTCGTTCCATGGGACATGGAGCACACACTGGCGGATTCACCTTAGATTCGAAGGCTATTCGCCGCCTTTTTGTACGAAGCTCCGAACGAAATCCTCTGCGTTTTCTTCGAGTACATCGTCAATCTCGTCAAGTACCGAGTCGACGTCGTCGGAGAGCTTTTCCTGTCGCTCCTTGAGGTCGGTCGATTCTTCGACCGCGGCCTCCTCGACCTCCTCGGTCGAGCGCTGCGCCTTCTGCTGTCCGCCGCCGGTGTCCTTGGTCGCCATGTCTAGCTCACCCCGCTCGGTTCGCACGCTCACGTGAAAGACCCCGCGAATTCGGGATCCCTCAAGATCAGACTCTACGTCGGACCCTACAAGGAGGGTCCGACATCCGTCCCGGTACTTTCATAACGTCCGGATGTCTTCATGATTCCCGGGGCCGGGGCCTTTCAGCCCCATCCCCGGGGACCGGAAAGGGCTTAGCGCCCCGACAGCACCCGCACCAGGTCCTCCGCCGTCCGACAGCGGTCCAGGAGCTCCTTCACGTGGGCACGGGTGCCCCGCAGGGGTTCCAGGGTCGGGACCCGCTGGAGGGAGTCATGGCCCGGCAGGTCGAAGATCACCGAGTCCCACGAGGCCGCCGCCACGTCGTCCGCGTACTGCTCCAGGCACCGCCCCCGGAAGTACGCCCGGGTGTCCTCCGGCGGCTTGCTCTGCGCCCGCTCCACCGCCGGCTCCTCCAGCAGCCGCTTCATCTTGCCGCGGGCCACCAGGCGGTTGTACAGCCCCTTCTCGGGCCGTACGTCCGCGTACTGGAGGTCCACCAGGTGGAGTCGGGCCGCGTCCCATTCGAGGCCGTCCCGGCGCCGGTAGCCCTCGAGGATCTCCCGCTTCGCGATCCAGTCGAGCTCTCCCGACAGGCTCATCGGGTCGGTTTCCAGCCGGCCCAGTACGTCCTCCCAGCGGGCCAGCACATCCTTGGTCTGCTCGTCCGCGTCGGAGCCGAAACGCTCCTCCACGTACTTCCTGGCCAGCTCGTAGTACTCCATCTGGAGCTGTACGGCGGTCAGCGTCCGCCCGCTGCGCAGCGTGATCAGGTGCTGCAGGTCGGGGTCGTGGGAGACCTGGTGGAGGGTGCGTACGGGCTGGTCCACGGCGAGGTCGACGTTGATGTAGCCGTCTTCGATCATGGACAGGACCAGTGCGGTGGTGCCGAGCTTGAGGTAGGTGGAGATCTCGGAGAGGTTGGCGTCGCCGATGATCACGTGGAGCCGGCGGTACTTCTCGGCGTCCGAGTGCGGCTCGTCCCGGGTGTTGATGATGGGGCGCTTGAGGGTGGTCTCGAGGCCGACCTCGACTTCGAAGTAGTCGGCGCGCTGGCTGATCTGGAAGCCGTGTTCGCGGCCGTCCTGGCCGATGCCGACGCGGCCGGCGCCGGTGAAGACGAGGCGGGAGACGAAGAAGGGGGTGAGGTGGCGCACGATGTCGGAGAAGGGGGTTTCCCGCTTCATCAGGTAGTTCTCGTGCGTGCCGTAGGAGGCGCCCTTGTTGTCGGTGTTGTTCTTGTAGAGGTGGATGGGCTGGGCCCCGGGGAGCTGGGCGGCCCTGACGGCGGCCTCGGCCATGATCCGCTCGCCGGCCTTGTCCCAGAGGACGGCGTCGAGCGGGTTGGTGATCTCCGGGGAGCTGTACTCGGGGTGTGCGTGGTCCACGTAGAGGCGTGCGCCGTTGGTGAGGATGACATTGGCGAGGCCGATGTCCTCGTCGGTGAGCTGGCTGTTGTCGGCGGCCTCGCGGGCGAGGTCGAAGCCGCGGGCGTCCCGCAGCGGGTTCTCTTCCTCGAAGTCCCAGCGGGCGCGTCGCGCCCGGTGCATCGCCGCCGCGTAGGCGTTGACGATCTGGGACGAGGTGAGCATGGCATTGGCGTTCGGGTGCCCCGGGACGGAGATCCCGTACTCCGTCTCGATACCCATTACTCGCCGTACGGTCATGCGGCCCTCCTTGCCCGGCGGCGCTCCCGTTCGGGAGCGGCGCTCAAGTACCGCTTGTGCTCCGGTGCGTCGTGTGCGGTGCCCGTCCCCGCACTGCGCGACCTGCGGTATGGAAGAGCCTAGAACCACTCCGCGCTGGTGGGGAGATCATTTCAGTCATTGACTTTGCCCTGTCACCGGCTGAAAAGAGCAGTCGGTAAAGCAGTCGGCTGCGGGGGGGAGCGCCGGGGGACCACAACCGAAAAACCTTCTTAAGGGGGCCGACCCACGCTGGCCAACCAAGAGACTGAGAGTCCGGGGTTCTACCCC
>NZ_JBHWMB010000024.1:20050-52584 GCF_042730015.1 Streptomyces sp. NPDC059957
CGGAGGGAAAGAGGGGGGGGGGGAGGCTGTTTTGTTTCTTTCTCCCTTCCCCCCCCCCCCCCCCCCGGCCCGCTTTGTCAGAGGTACTGACCGGTGTTGGCCACCGTGTCGATGGAGCGTCCGGTGTCCGCGCCTTGCTTTCCGGTGACGAGGGTTCGGATGAATACGATCCGCTCGCCCTTCTTTCCGGAGATTCGGGCCCAGTCGTCGGGGTTGGTGGTGTTGGGCAGGTCTTCGTTCTCCTTGAACTCGTCCACGCAAGCCTGGAGGAGATGGGCGACGCGAAGGCCCTTCTGGTTGTGCTCGAGGAAGGCCTTGATGGCCATCTTCTTCGCACGGTCCACGATGTTCTGGATCATCGCGCCCGAGTTGAAGTCCTTGAAGTAGAGGACTTCCTTGTCGCCGTTGGCGTACGTGACCTCGAGGAAGCGGTTTTCCTCGGTTTCGGCGTACATCTGCTCGACGACGGTCTGGATCATGCTGTGGACGGTTTCGGCCGTGGAGCCCTGGTGCTCACCGAGGTCGTCGGTGTGCAGGGGCAGCGTGGCCTTGAGGTACTTGGCGAAGATGTCCTTCGCGGCCTCGGCGCCGGGGCGCTCGATCTTGATCTTCACGTCGAGCCGGCCGGGGCGCAGGATGGCCGGGTCGATCATGTCCTCGCGGTTGGAGGCGCCGATGACGATGACGTTCTCCAGGCCTTCCACGCCGTCGATCTCGGCGAGCAGCTGGGGGACGATGGTGTTCTCCACGTCCGAGCTGACTCCGGATCCGCGGGTGCGGAAGAGGGATTCCATCTCGTCGAAGAAGACGATGACGGGGGTGCCCTCGCTCGCCTTCTCCCTCGCGCGCTGGAAGACGAGGCGGATGTGCCGCTCGGTCTCGCCGACGTACTTGTTGAGGAGTTCGGGGCCCTTGATGTTGAGGAAGTAGGACTTCCCGGTGGGCTGGCCGGTGACCTCGGCGACCTTCTTGGCAAGGGAGTTGGCCACGGCCTTGGCGATGAGCGTCTTGCCACAGCCGGGGGGGCCGTAGAGCAGGATGCCCTTCGGGGGCCGCAGTTCGTGTTCCTTGAAGAGGTCGGGGTAGAGGTAGGGGAGCTCGACGGCGTCGCGGATCAGTTCGATCTGGTCGCCCAGGCCGCCGATCTTGTCGTAGTCGATGTCCGGGACCTCTTCGAGGACGAGGTCTTCGACCTCGCTCTTGGGGACGATCTCGTAGACGTAGCCGGAGCGGGGTTCGAGCAGCAGGGAGTCGCCGGGGCGGATGGTGACGTCCAGGAGCGGCTCGGCGAGCCTCACCACCCTTTCCTCGTCGGTGTGCCCGACCACCAGGGCGCGCTCGCCGTCCTCGAGGATTTCCTTGAGGGTGACGATGTCCCCGGCCCGCTCGTACTCCATGGCTTCGACCACGTTGAGGGCTTCGTTGAGCATGACCTCCTGGCCGCGCCGGAGGTCTTCCGGTTCGACGCTGGGGCTCACGTTCACTCGGAGTTTTCGGCCGCCGGTGAAGATGTCGACGGTTCCGTCTTCGTTGGACTGCAGGAAGACTCCGAAGCCGGCCGGCGGCTGTGCGAGCCGGTCGACTTCTTCCTTGAGGGCCACGATCTGGTCGCGGGCCTCGCGCAGGGTGTTCGCCAGCCGCTCGTTCTGTGCGGAGACGCCTGCCAGGTTTGTCTGGAGCTCGACGATCCGCTCTTCGAGAATCCTCGTGTGTCGCGGAGAGTCGGCGAGCTTACGTCGCAGGACGGCGATTTCCTGCTCGAGATAGGCAACCTGGCCGGCGGGGTCCTCAGACCCTCGCCCGGGCCGGATGCCGCGGTTGATGTCGTCGTCGTGGGCTGCCACGGTCCTCACCTCCTCCAAGGGGAGCTGGACGCTTTCTGACCCTACCTGGGCTGGTGGTGATTGAAACCCCTAGATCACAAAGACGGTAGGGGTGTGTCCGATCTTCACCCTTGCGTACTCCCTCCCGTCAAGGAAATACCCACCCATCAAACTCGGGAAGCAGCCGGTTGTAAGGTCGAACTGTTCAACACCCGTCAGAGCTCGTGCGACTTGCCTTGAGTATCTGACCGGGATGGATCACTCGAGGCAGGGAACGGCAGGAGATATGACCGTGCAGCAGGAGGCGTCCGCGGGGGGTTCCGGCGTGGCCGGAGAGCCGCTCGAGGTCTGGATCGACCAGGACCTCTGCACTGGCGACGGCATCTGTGTGCAGTACGCACCGGAGGTGTTCGAGCTGGACATCGATGGTCTGGCGTACGTGAAGGGCCCTGCCGACGAGTTGCTCGTGGAGGCGGGGGCGACCACTCCGGTTCCGCTGGTGCTGCTTCAGGACGTGGTGGATTCCGCGAAGGAATGTCCCGGGGATTGCATCCATGTAAGGCGGGTTTCGGACAGGGTGGAAGTCTTCGGTCCCGACGCGGAGTGAGGGTTCAAACTCCTGTGGGGCTCGGATCCGTAAGCTCCTGGCGGAATTTTCCGCCGGTCCAGCGCCACTTGGCGAGCTGCTCGGTATCGGGGCTGTAGCGGGGCACTTCGGGCGAGGAGTAGCCGAGGAGCTTCGCGGTGACGACCCGGTCGCGGACGGTGAGATCGGTCGCGGTCTGGTTGCGGGCGGCTTCGAGGAGTGTGGCGACGACGCGGGGGTTCGCGGTCTTCGCGGGGTCCTGGACGAGGACGTAGACGGCGTGCGGTGGGGTGCCCGAGCCGGCGTCGCAGCGGACGGCCGCGACGGTTTCGGGTCGGCCGTCGCCGTCGAGGTCGCCTTCGGCGGTGGCCGTGACGGCTTGTGGGGCGCCTTTGCAGTCCAGCGGGTACGTGACTGCGTGCGCGTCGGGGGCGGCTGCCCGGGGGCCGCTCGCGGGGCTCTGAGGGCTCGTGGTGCGTGCGGGGTCCGCGGAGGCTCCGGTGGCCGGGTCGGGCTGCAGGAGTCCGGCGCCGGCTATGACGGCGGCCAGGGCCGAGGCGGTGGCGAGCCAGTGGACGGGCCGGGTCCGGTGGTGCGCCGGGGTGGGGGTGGTCGGCGCCGGCTCGGCGGGGCTGTGCGGCACGCGGGGTGTCTCCTGTGCGAAGGGTGACGGGGAGCCAGCATCGTGCCACACCTCACATCGGGGTGGAACGGGTGGGTCCGGGCCGGCCGGGGCGCTCGTGCGGGCCGGCTCGTAGGGCAACGCAAAGACGCTGTGCCGCAGTTCCCGGATGTTCCGGGGGAACTGCGGCACAGCGTCTTCGTGTTGGTGGTGCGGGTCGCGCCGCCGGGTGGCGGGGCGGTCCTCAGGGCTTGGGCTGCTCAGGCGTCGGGGGCGGTGTCCGCGGCGGCCGTCGCGGCGGTCTCCGCGGTCTTGGCCGCGGACTGGCTGCCGGGGCCGTCGTAGTCCTCGCCGTAGGCGCCCTTGGAGGGGCGGCGGCGGCGCATGGGCGGCTCGACGCCGTCCGCGAGGCGGCGGGCGGTGACGAGGAAGCCGGTGTGGCCGATCATGCGGTGGTCCGGGCGGACGGCCAGGCCTTCGACGTGCCAGTTTCGGATCATCGATTCCCAGGGCTGCGGTTCGGCGTAGCAGCCGAACTCGCGGATGGATTCGACGGTCCGGGAGAGCTGGGTGGTGGTGGCCACGTAGCAGCAGAGGATGCCGCCGGGGACCAGGGCCTTGGAGACGGCCTCCAGGCATTCCCAGGGGGCGAGCATGTCGAGGATCACGCGGTCGACGTCCGTGTCGGACAGGTTGTCCTGGAGGTCGCCCACGGTCAGCTGCCACGCGGGGTGCGGGCCGCCGAAGTAGCGCTCGACGTTGGCCGTGGCGATCTCGGCGAAGTCCGGGCGGCGCTCGTAGCTGTGGAGCATGCCCTGGTCGCCGATGGCGCGCAGCAGGAAGCTGCTCAGGGAGCCGGAGCCGACGCCTGCTTCGACGACGCGGGCGCCGGGGAAGATGTCGGCGAAGGCCAGGATCTGGCCTGCGTCCTTGGGGTAGACCACGGCGGCACCGCGGGGCATGGACAGGACATAGTCGGGGAGCAGGGGTCGCAGCGCGAGGTAGGCGACGTTGCCCGTGGTACGGACAACGCTTCCCTCGGGGGAGCCGATCAGCTCGTCGTGCGGGAAGGAACCCTTGTGGGTGTGGAAATTCTTCCCGGCTTCGAGCGTGAACGTGTAGTGGCGGCCCTTGGGGTCGGTGAGCTGTACCTGGTCCCCGACCTCGAAGGGCCCGCGTCGGCGGGCGGCACCGGTCGGTTCGGACATGTGACCAGTGTATTGGCTTCAGGACTGGGGCCGCGCCATGGCCTTCACGAAGGCCTTTTCGACGTCGAGGGTGGAGAGGACTCCGTAGATCGCGCCGTCGTTCTGGAGGACGAGGTATTCGGTGGCGGGGGTGGTGCGGAGGTGGTCGAGGAGTTCTTCGCCGGTGAGGTCCGCTGAAACCTTCATGCCGTCGGTGAGGTCCTGGGCGAGGGTGCCGGCTGCGACCCAGGGGCGGCGGTGTTCGGGGACGGAGGCGATGGCGCTCTCGCGGACGATGCCGGTGGGGTCTCCGAGTCCGTCGACGATGACGAGGGCGCGGGCGCCGGCTTCGTTGGCGCGGCGGAGGGCTTCGGAGAGGGGGGTGGCGTTTTCGACGGGGATGGCGCGGCGGGTGAGTTTGCGGGCGTGGAGTTCCGGGAGGTGTTCGCGCAGGCGGGCTACGCGGAGGCTGTTGCCGGCGCCGGTCCAGATGATGCCGGCGAGGATCGCGGCGAGGAGGGCGTCCATGACGGTGTCCATGCCGCCGATGTCGTCGGTGGGGTTGCCGAGGGTCCCGGTGTAGTTCAGGAGGGGCAGGCCGAGGAGGACGGCGACGGCGAGGGCGCGGCCGGCCCAGGCGGCGGCGATGGTGCCGGTCATGGGTTTGCCGGTGATGCCCCAGATGACGGCGCGGAGCATGCGGCCGCCGTCGAGGGGGAGGCCGGGGAGGAGGTTGAAGGCGGCGACGAGGAGGTTGGAGATCATGAGGCCGGCGAGGAGGACGCCGGGGACGCTGGCGGGTTCGACGGTTTTCATGCCGAGGTAGAAGGCGCCGGCGAGGAGGAGGGAGAGGAGGGGGCCGACGAAGGCGAGGACGAATTCGCGGCCGGGGGTTTCGGATTCCTTCTCGATCTCGGAGACGCCGCCGAAGAACTGGAGCTGGATGCGGCGTACGGGGAGTTTGAAGCGGAGGGCGGCGACGGTGTGGGCGAGTTCGTGGACGAGGACCGAGGCGTAGAAGGCGACGGCGAAGAAGAGGGCCACGAGGTAGCGCAGGGTGCCGAGGTCGGGGAGGATCCGGTCGAGCTGGTCGCCGAAGACCCAGGTGATGAGGGCGGCGACGAGGAACCAGCTGGGCGAGACGTAGACGGGCACGCCGAAGGGGCGGCCCATGAGGAGTCCGCCGCCCGGTCCTGAGCGCCGGCCCGCGCGCTCGCCGGTTTCGTCGGTGTCTGCCACGGTTGTCCTTCGTTCGCTGCTGTCCGGTGCGGTGGTGCGCCGGTGGTTCCGGTGTCTTTTTCCCGTGGTGTTCGGGGTGCGCCGTGGCGCGGGGTGATGCTCCGATCATGCAGTGCGAGGGGGGTCGGCGTCGATGGTATGCGCGTGCTGTCGGTGGCGGGTCGTAGGGTTTTGTCTATGACGACGAGCCCCGGCAGCGGTCCGGACGACGCAGTGACCAGTTCCGTGCCCGGTCCCGTACCCGCGCAAGCGGTGGCCGTGGCTCCTTCTTCGCTGTCGCCTTCGCGGGCGAGTGACTTCATGCGGTGTCCGTTGCTGTACCGGTTCCGGGTGATCGACAAGTTGCCGGAGAAGCCGAGTGCGGCGGCGACGCGGGGGACGTTGGTGCACGCGGTGCTGGAGCGGCTTTTCGATCATCCGGCGCCGGAGCGGACGGCGCCGCGGGCGAAGGCGTTGATTCCGGGGCAGTGGGACCGGCTGGTGGAGTCGAAGCCGGAGTTGCTGGAGCTGTTCCCGGGGGGTGACGAGGGGGCGGGGCTGACGCGGTGGCTGGGTGAGGCCGAGGCGTTGGTGGACCGGTGGTTCACGTTGGAGGACCCGACGCGGCTGGAGCCGGTGGAGCGGGAGTTCTTCGTGGAGACGGAGCTGGATTCGGGGCTTCGGCTGCGCGGGATCATCGACCGGGTGGACGTGGCGCCGACGGGTGAGGTGCGGATCGTCGATTACAAGACGGGGAAGGCGCCGCGGCCGGAGTATGCCGAGGGTGCGCTGTTCCAGATGAAGTTCTACGCGTTGGTGGTGTGGCGGCTGAAGCGGGTGGTGCCGCGGCGGCTGCAGCTGGTGTACCTGGGCAGTGGGGACGTGATCACGTACGACCCGGTGATCGAGGATCTGGAGCGGATGGAGCGCAAGCTGCTGGCGCTGTGGGAGGCGATCCGGGAGGCGACGGAGAGCGGTGACTGGCGGCCGCGGCAGTCGAAGCTGTGCGGCTGGTGTGATCATCAGGCGGTGTGTCCGGAGTTCGGTGGTACTCCCCCGGTGTATCCGCTGGCGCTGCCGTCCGCAGGCCGGGGCGAATCCTGATCTTGGGGTCAGGGCAGAATGGGCGGGGTTCCCCGTTGCTGTCCGAATGAACCAGTGAACCTATGAAAACGAGGTGGACCCCGTGGCGATCCGCGTACTGCTGGTCGACGATCAGCCGCTGCTGCGTACCGGTTTCCGGATGATCCTGGAGGCCGAACAGGACGTGGCGGTGGTCGGTGAGGCCGGGGACGGTCTGCAGGCGTTGGACCAGGTGCGGGTGTTGCAGCCCGATGTGGTGCTGATGGACATCCGGATGCCGCGGATGGACGGGGTGGAGGCGACGCGGCAGATCACGGGTCCGGGGCGGGACGGTCCGGCGAAGGTGCTGGTGCTGACGACGTTCGATCTGGACGAGTACGTGGTGGAGGCGCTGCGGGCGGGGGCCAGTGGGTTCTTGCTGAAGGATGCGCCGGCGGCGGAGCTGGTGCAGGCGATCCGGGTGGTGGCGGGTGGCGAGGCGATGCTGGCGCCGAGCATCACGCGGCGGCTGCTGGACAAGTACGCGGGGCATCTGCCGTCGGGTGAGGACAGTGTTCCGGACATGATCGCTTCGTTGACGGAGCGTGAGGTCGAGGTGCTGAAGCTGGTGGCCCGGGGCTTGTCGAACGCGGAGATCGCGGCGGATCTGTTCGTGAGCGAGACGACGGTGAAGACGCATGTGGGTCATGTGCTGACGAAGCTGGGTCTGCGGGACCGGGTGCAGGCGGCGGTGTACGCGTACGAGAGTGGTCTGGTGCGTCCGGGGGCCGGTCAGTAGGCGGCTCGGGCCGCTGTCGTCGAGGTCCGCAGGCACGGGTACAGGTACGGGTACGGGCCCGCTTCCGCTGGGTGCGGAGGCGGGCCCGTCGTCGTTCGGGGTGCCCTGGATGGAGCGGCTCAGCCCTTGCTGATCTCCCAGAAGCGGAAGACGGTGGAGGCGTCCAGGGACCACTGCAGGCCGGTCACGTTCGGGCGGGTGACGGCGTACTGCTTGCCCTGCCAGAGCGGGAGGAGCGGGATCTCCTCGGCGACGATGTCCTGGAGGCGGGCGTAGTCCTTGCTGGCGGTGCCGCGGTCGGACTTGGCGGAGGTCGACGGGATGATCGTCCCGGTGATCTCCTTGTTCTCGTAGTTGTTGTGCAGCACGTTGTCGGGGCCGAAGAAGGGCTGCGTGAAGTTGTCGGCGTCGGGGTAGTCGGGGACCCAGCCCTTGACGTAGACGCCGTACTTGCCTGCCTGGATGTCCTTCTCGTACTGCTCGAACTCGACGGACTTGACGTCGGCTTCGAAGAGGCCGCTGTCGTTGAGCTGCTTGGCGATGAGGCGGAATTCCTCGTCGGTCGAGGGGCCGTAGCGGCTGGGCGTCGAGTACAGGGTGATCTTCACCTTGTCCTTGATGCCGGCGGCGCGGAGGGTGGCCTTGGCCTTCTCGGGCTGGGGGGCGCCGCCGTAGCGGTCGAAGAAGGCGGTGGTGTGGGAGGCGATGCCGGCCGGGACGATGGAGTAGAGCGGGGTGGCGGTGCCGTCGTAGACCTCTCGTACGAGGGCTTCCCGGTCGACGAGGTAGGCGATGGCCTTGCGGACGGGGAGCTTTCCGGCGACGGGGTCGCTGGTGTTGAAGACGAGGTGTTCGACTTCGGCGCCGGAGCCCTGGACGACCTCGACCTTCTGCTCGCCGCTCTGGGAGGCGAGGCCGGCGATGTCCTTGGCGGCGAGGCCGCGGAAGGCGAAGTCGACGTCTCCGCTTTCGAGGACCTTCTTGAGGGCGGCCTGGTCCTCGTTGAAGAACTTCATGGTGACGCCGCTGTTCTTCGGCTTGGCCTTGCCGGTGTAGCTGTCGTTGACGGAGAAGGCGGCGCTCTTGTCGTTGATCGAGTCCAGCTTGTAGACGCCGGAGCCGAAGGCCTTGCCGTCGGTGCGGAGTTTGTCCGCGGGGTACTCGGTGTGGTCGACGATGGAGCCCGCGCCGGATGCGATCTTGCTGGGGAAGGTCGCGTCGGAGGCCTTGAGGTTGAAGACCACGGTCTTGTCGTCGGGGGTGTCGATGGTGCCGATCGACGCGAGCATGACGGCGGGGCCGTTCTCGTCGTTGATCTTCAGCGTGCGCTCGAAGGAGTACTTGACGTCCTTGGAGGTGAGGCTGTTGCCGTTGCTGAACTTCAGGCCGCCGCGCAGGGTGCACACGTAGGTCTTGCTCTCGGTGCCCTCGAACCCGCAGGCCTGTGCGGCGTCGGGTTCGGGGGTGGTGCCGCCCTTGGGGAAGCTGAGCAGCGACTGGAAGACGTTGTTGAAGAGCAGCCAGGAGCCCGGGTCGTAGCCCGAGGCGGGGTCGGTGGCCTTCACCTTGTCGGATATGCCCATGACGACGCCCTTGCCGCTGCCGGCGCTGGAGCCGTCCGTCGCGCCGCAGCCGCTGAGCAGCGCGGCGGCGGTGGCCGCTCCGAGCGGGGCGGCCAACCACTGGTTCCGTGTCTTCACGCGAACGTCCTTCTCAGTCTCACTGGCAGGTCTGGTTCTGTCTGGCTGGTGCTGCGGCCCGTGGTGGGGGTCACGGGCGGCGGTGTGGCGGGAGGCCGGGGGCTGGTGTCGGGTGTCAGCCGCTGACGCCGCGGCCGAGTTCCCACAGCTGGAGGTCGGAGATGGCGTTGACAGACCACTCCACTCCGGTGATCCCGTCGCGTGCGGCGACGTACTGCTTGCCCTGCCACAGGGGCAGGACGGGTACGTCCTCGGCGACGATGTCCTGCATCTCCGCGATCGCGGGGCCGGCGACGCCCCGGTCGATGGCCCGGCGCGATTCGGGGATGAGCTTGGTGCGCACCGTGGTGTTGGCGTACGGCGTGCCGAGGAAGTTGTCCTGCTCCAGGAAGGGGGCGAGGAAGTTGTCGGCGTCGGGGTAGTCGGGGAACCAGCCGAGCCCGTAGGCGGCGTAGTCGCCCTTCTTCTGGGCGGGCCTGAAGTCGGCCCAGTCGGTGCCCTGGACGGTGATGTCGAAGAGCTGGGTGGAGTTCAGCTGGGCCTTGAGGGCTTCGAACTCGGCCGCGGTGCCGTCGCCGTAGTGGTCGTTGGTGTAGTTGAGGGTCAGCTTGACCGGGGTTTTGATTCCGGCGCTCTTCAGCAGGTCGGCGGCCTTGGCGGTGTTGGCTTCGCCGTACTTGTTGAAGAAGGAGTTGACGTGGCCGCTGAGGGTGGTGGGGACCAGGGAGTACAGGGGCTGCGCGGACTTGCCGTAGACCTTGGCGATGAGGGCGCCCCGGTCGACGGCGGCGGCGAGGGCCTGGCGTACGGCCTTGTCCTTGACCGCGGGGGCTTCGGTGTTGAAGCCGAGGTAGCGGATCTCCAGGCCGGGCATGGGGACGAGCTTGATGCCCTTGGGGGGATTGGCGGAGAGCTCGGTGATCTGGGCGGGCGACAGGGTGCGGGAGACCATGTGGATGGTGCCGCTTTCCAGGGCCTTGCCCATGGCGTCGGAGTCGTCGAAGGCGCGCAGTTCGGCCTTGTCGTTCTGCATCTTCAGGTCGCCGCGGTAGTTCGGGTTCTTGCTGAAGACGGCGCGGACGAGGCGGTTGCCCTTGACTTCGGCCTTCATGGTGTAGGGCCCGGAGCCGTCGACGGCGAAGCCGGTGCGGAGCTTCTTGGCGTCGTACTTCTTGGAGCTGATGATGCCGGCGGCGGGGGTGGAGAGTTTGTACGGGAAGGTGGCGTCGGCGGTCTTCAGGTGGAAGACGACGGTGTCGGTGCCCTTGGTTTCGACGGTGTCGATGGTGGAGAGCAGCGAGGAGGGGCCGTTCTCGTCCTTGATGGCGAGGACGCGCTCGATGGAGAACTTGACGTCCTGGGCGGTGAGCGGGTCTCCGCCGGCGAAGGTGAGGCCGGGGCGCAGGACGCAGCGGTAGCTCTCGTTGCCGGTGTCGGTGAAGCGGCACTCGGTGGCTGCTTCGGGGACGGGCTTGCCGCCGCCGCGCGGGGTGCGCATCAGGGTCTGGACGGTCTGGCGGAGGATGTTCCAGGTGCCGGCGTCGTAGGCGTAGGCGGGGTCGAGCGGGGCGGGGGCGTAGTCGGCCGCCTCGAACCGGTCGGTGGTGCCGACGACGATCGCTCCGGATCCCGCTCCTGCGCCGCTGGTGCTGCCGCAGGCGGTCAGCGCGGGGGTGAGCAGTCCGGCGGCTGCCGTCAGCGCCATGGTCTTGCGGTTCATGCTGGAAGTACTCCCTCGACCCGGCACTTGTTCAAAGCTGGCGTGGAGGGCATCGCGACGGTCGCCCGTTCTGGGCGGAACGATCGGGCCGGTGGTGTGACGATCGGTCCACGCGGTTCCGGAACAGGGGTGTGTATCCGGGACGGCTGAGGTGCGGCGCAGTGCCCGGATCGACATTAGTGGCCTGCGGAGGGGTGGCTTGAACCGCGTGGATCGGGGGTGTTGTCGCTCCGTTGCGGGAGTTGACCCGGGGTGTGCGCGGGGCGGTGCACAGATTCGGTCAGGTGCTGATCAATGGGGACACAAGGGGTGGCGCGGGAGGGCGCGCAGTGGTGCGAAGGGTGCTTTGTGGGTGACAAAGGTCACCCGGTACAACTCCCCCGGTAGGGATGGAATTTCGGCCTCCGGGGAACTGCGCGGGAGATCCGCCCGCGGGATGTTGGTCCTGGGGGCGGATCTCCCGGTACGGAGCGTGCGCGGTCAGTTGAGCGGAGTGATGAGGGAGCGCAGGAAGGGCAGGTCGACGTCTTCGAGGGAGCCGACGATGGTGCGGCCGGGGGCGGGGGCGATGAGGCCTACGGAGGGGATGGCGACGACCCTGCATCCGGCGGCTTCGGCGGCGGCGACGCCGGTGGCGGTGTCCTCGATGACGGCGCAGCGGGAGGGGTGGGCGCCGAGGGCGCCGGCGGCGAGGAGGTAGGGGTCGGGGTGGGGCTTGGTGCGCGGGACCTCGTCGCCCGCGACGGTCATGGTGAAGCGGTCGCGGCCGAGGGTGAGCAGGACCTGGTCGATGACGCGCCGGTGGGAGGCGGAGACGAGGGCGGTGGGGACGTTGTGCCGGGCCAGTTCGGCGAGGAGGCGTTCGGCGCCGGGCATGAGGGGTACGCGGTCGGCGATGCGGGCTTCGAAGCGCTCGTTGAGCAGGACGGTGAGTTCGGCGAGGCCGATGTCGGCGCCGGTGGCTTCGATGAGGAAGCCGCCGCTGCGGGTCATGGGGCCGCCGACGACGATGTCGCGCCAGGATTCGTCGAGGCGGTGGCCGAGTTCGCCGAAGACTCCGACCTCGATCTCCCACCAGAATCCCTCGGTGTCGACGAGTGTGCCGTCCATGTCGAGCAGCACCGCCTGCAGGGCGTGTCCGTCGGCCGTACGGGCGACGGGGGCGGGGACTGTGCTCGTCATGCGCGCACCTTTCCGGGGGTCCGTTGGGGACGAGAAGGCCGGTCACCTCGCCTCCGGGGGCGTGCCCGGGGGAACAGGTGACCGGCCTGTATGGGACCGACAAGTGTACGCCGGTCCGTCTCGATGTGCGTTGAATTACGTCTCGGCGTGCGTGGAGGTACGTCTCGGCGTTTTGAGGTGCGTCTCGGCGTGCGTAGAGGCGAGGCAGGTCTCAGCGTGCGTTGAAGTACTTCGCTTCGGGGTGGTGGATGACGATGGCGTCGGTGGACTGCTCGGGGTGGAGCTGGAACTCCTCGGAGAGGTGGACGCCGATGCGCTCCGGCTGGAGGAGGTCGGCGATCTTGGCGCGGTCCTCCAGGTCGGGGCAGGCGCCGTAGCCGAGGGAGAAGCGGGCGCCGCGGTACTTCAGGTCGAACATGTCCTCGACCTTGGCGGGGTCCTCGCCGCCGAAGCCGAGCTCGGCGCGGACGCGGGCGTGCCAGTACTCGGCCATGGCCTCGGCGAGCTGGACGGAGAGGCCGTGGAGCTCCAGGTAGTCGCGGTAGGAGTCGGACTCGAACAGCTTGGCGGTGGCTTCGCCGATCTTGGAGCCGACGGTGACGACCTGGAGGCCGACGACGTCGGTTTCGCCGGATTCCTCGGGGCGGAAGAAGTCGGCGAGGCACAGGCGGCGGCCGCGGCGCTGGCGCGGGAAGGTGAAGCGGGTCCGCTCGTTGCCGGCGTCGTCGAGGATGATCAGGTCCTCGCCCTTGGAGACGCAGGGGAAGTAGCCGTAGACGACGGCGGCTTCGAGGAGGTTCTCGGTGTGCAGCTTGTCGAGGAGGCCGCGCAGGCGCGGGCGTCCCTCGCTCTCGACGAGTTCCTCGTAGGTGGCTCCGCCGGCGCGGGCCTGCTTGAGGCCCCACTGGCCCTTGAAGAGGGCGCCTTCGTCGAGCCAGGAGGCGTAGTCCTTGAGCGGGATGCCCTTGACGACGCGGGTGCCCCAGAACGGCGGGGTGGGCACGGGGTTGTCGGTGGAGGTGTCGGAGCGGCCGGCGGGCTCGTCGGTCTCCTCGACGAGGACGGGAGTGTCCCGCTTGGCGACGCGGCGCTGCTTGAGTTCGGGGAGGGAGGCGCCGGGGACTCCGCGCTTGACGGCGATGAGGGCGTCCATCAGGCGCAGGCCCTCGAAGGCGTCGCGGGCGTAGCGGACTTCGCCCTCGTAGATCTCGTGGAGGTCCTGTTCGACGTAGGCGCGGGTGAGGGCGGCGCCGCCGAGGATGACCGGGTAGTCGGCTGCCAGCTTGCGCTGGTTGAGCTCCTCCAGGTTCTCCTTCATGATCACCGTGGACTTGACCAGGAGGCCGGACATTCCGATGACGTCGGCCCTGTGTTCCTGGGCGGCTTCGAGGATCGCGGAGACCGGCTGCTTGATGCCGATGTTGACGACGTTGTAGCCGTTGTTGGTCAGGATGATGTCGACGAGGTTCTTGCCGATGTCGTGGACGTCGCCGCGGACGGTGGCCAGGACGATGGTGCCCTTGCCCTCGTCGTCGCTCTTCTCCATGTGCGGTTCCAGGTGGGCCACCGCGGTCTTCATGACCTCGGCGGACTGGAGCACGAAGGGGAGCTGCATCTGGCCGGAGCCGAAGAGTTCGCCGACGACCTTCATGCCCTCCAGGAGGGTGTCGTTGACGATGTCGAGGGCGGGGCGGGTCTGGAGGGCCTCGTCGAGGTCTGCGTCCAGGCCGTTCTTCTCGCCGTCGATGATGCGGCGCTGGAGGCGCTCGTCCAGGGGCAGGGCGAGGAGTTCCTCGGCGCGGCCGGCCTTCATCGACTTGGTGTTGACGCCCTCGAAGAGGGCCATCAGCTTCTGGAGCGGGTCGTAGCCCTCGGCGCGCCGGTCGTAGATCAGGTCGAGGGCGGTGGTCACCTGCTCCTCGGTGAACCGTGCGATCGGCAGGATCTTGGAGGCGTGGACGATCGCGGAGTCGAGGCCGGCCTTGACGCACTCGTCGAGGAAGACGGAGTTCAAGAGGACTCGGGCGGCCGGGTTGAGGCCGAAGGAGATGTTGGAGAGGCCGAGGGTGGTCTGGACGTCGGGGTGGCGGCGCTTGAGTTCGCGGATCGATTCGATCGTGGCGATGCCGTCCTTGCGGGACTCTTCCTGGCCGGTGCAGATGGTGAAGGTCAGGGTGTCGATGAGGATGTCCGACTCGAGGATCCCCCAGTTGCCCGTGAGGTCGTCGATGAGGCGCTCGGCGATGGCGACCTTGTGCTCGACGGTGCGGGCCTGGCCCTCCTCGTCGATGGTCAGCGCGATGAGGGCTGCGCCGTGCTCCTGGGCGAGGCGGGTGACCTTGGCGAAGCGGGACTCGGGGCCGTCGCCGTCCTCGTAGTTGACGGAGTTGATGACGGCGCGCCCGCCGAGCTTCTCCAGGCCGGCCCGCAGGACGGGGACCTCGGTGGAGTCGAGGACGATCGGCAGGGTGGAGGCGGTCGCGAAGCGTCCGGCGAGTTCCTTCATGTCGGCGACGCCGTCGCGGCCGACGTAGTCCACGCACAGGTCGAGCATGTGCGCGCCTTCGCGGATCTGGTCGCGGACCATCTCGACGCAGTCGTCCCAGCGGGCTTCGAGCATGGCCTCGCGGAACTTCTTGGACCCGTTCGCGTTGGTGCGCTCGCCGATCGCCATGTACGAGATGTCCTGGCGGAAGGGGACCGTCTGGTAGAGGGAGGACGCGCCGGGCTCGGGGCGGGGCTCGCGCGCGGCGGGGCTGAGGCCGCGGACGCGCTCGACGACCTGGCGCAGGTGCTCGGGGGTGGTGCCGCAGCAGCCGCCGACGAGGGAGAGGCCGTACTCGCGGACGAAGGTCTCCTGGGCGTCGGCGAGCTCGCTCGCGGACAGCGGGTAGTGGGCGCCGTTCTTGCCGAGGACCGGCAGGCCCGCGTTGGGCATGCAGGAGAGGGGGATGCGGGAGTTGCGCGCGAGGTAGCGCAGGTGCTCGCTCATCTCGGCGGGGCCGGTGGCGCAGTTCAGGCCGATCATGTCGATGCCCAGGGGCTCCAGCGCGGTGAGCGCGGCGCCGATCTCCGAGCCGAGCAGCATCGTGCCGGTGGTTTCCACGGTCACGGAGCAGATCAGCGGGACGGACACGCCGAGGGCCTCCATGGCGCGGCGGGCGCCGACGATGGAGGACTTGGTCTGCAGCAGGTCCTGGGTGGTCTCCACGAGGAGCGCGTCGGCGCCGCCGGTGATCAGGCCTTCGGCGTTGATCTGGTAGGCGTCGCGGATGGTTCCGTAGTCGATGTGGCCCAGGGTGGGCAGCTTGGTGCCGGGGCCCATCGAGCCGAGGACCCAGCGCTGCTGCCCGGTGGAGGCGGTGAACTCGTCGGCGATCTCGCGGGCGATGCGGGCGCCGGCGAGCGACAGCTCGTGGTTGCGGTCCGCGATGTCGTACTCGGCGAGGGCGGCGTAGTTCGTGCCGAAGGTGTTGGTCTCGACGCAGTCCACGCCGGCCTCGAAGTACTCGCGGTGCACGTTGGCCACGATGTCGGGGCGGGTGACGTTGAGGATCTCGTTGCAGCCTTCGAGCTGTTCGAAGTCGTCCAGGGTCGGGTCCTGGGCCTGGAGCATGGTTCCCATGGCTCCGTCGGCTACGACCACACGGGTCGCCAGTGCCTGGCGGAGGGCATCGGCCCGGGTCTGGGTGTCAGCGGGCTGGTTCGGCAACGAGGCCATGGGTGAGCTCCCTGGGATGCGACGGCTGTCGGCTTTGCACCCCTCCTGTGTCAAGGGTGCACGCGGCCAGGGTAACGGTGCCGACTCGAGCCCGGTTAGGGCGTCCCACGTGGCGGACTGCATTCTGTGCCGGTGGGGTGACGGCTTTCGGCCCGGGTGTCCTGGACGACTCGTCCGGCGGAGACTCGCCCCTCGCCATGCATGAAGTCGGCATCGACCGATAGTGTTCAGCATTGTCGAACTACGTCAGCAGGAGGCTGCGCGATGGCACGGAACATCCAGTCGCTCGAACGAGCCGCTGCGATGCTGCGGCTCCTGGCGGGCGGCGAGCGCCGGCTGGGGCTCTCGGACGTGGCCTCCTCCCTCGGCCTGGCCAAGGGCACGGCGCACGGGATCCTGCGCACGCTGCAGGCCGAGGGGTTCGTGGAACAGGACCCGGCCTCGGGCCGCTACCAGCTCGGCGCGGAGCTGCTGCGCCTGGGCAACAGCTATCTGGACGTCCACGAGCTGCGGGCGCGCGCCCTGGTGTGGACGGACGACCTGGCCCGCGCGAGCGGGGAGAGCGTGTACGTGGGGGTGCTGCACAAGAGCGGGGTGCTGATCATGCACCACGTGTTCCGGCCCGACGACAGCCGTCAGGTGCTGGAGGTGGGAGCCATGCAGCCGCTGCACTCCACGGCCCTGGGCAAGGTGCTGTCGGCCTACGACCCGGTGGCGCACACGCAGGTCATGGAGGTGGAGCGGGAGGCGTTCACCCCCCGCACGGTCACCGACGCGGCCGGGTTCGAAGAGGTCCTGACCCTGATCCGGGCCCGGGGCTGGGCCGGCGACATCGAGGAGACCTGGGACGGGGTCGCCTCGGTGGCGGCCCCCATCCACGACCGCCGCAGGATGCCGGTCGGCGCGGTCGCCGTCGCGGGCGCGGTGGAGCGGGTGTGCGGGGACTCCGGAGAGCCCCTGCCGTCCCTGGTGGCGTCCGTACGAGACTGCGCACGGGCGGTTTCACGCGATCTCGGAGCGGGCCGGTTCTGACCTTGGCCTGACCCCATCGCTCTGCCAGAACCACCCAACGGCCACGCCCAAGTGGCATTTGGGTGGTTTTTGGCGTTTGATGATCAACCAATGGCCTAATTTGTTCGATCATACCTAGTGGTAACGATCCGACTCATTGGCCTGGTCAACCCTTGACGCCCGCTTCACCTGGGCGGAAAACTGCCGTTCATCGGTCGGCATTGCCGAACACCTACCGGCAATACGCGTTAGGGTGTGGCAAGGCCAAGGACCGGTGCAGCACTCACCGAGTGCGTGGGCCGCCGGAGGGACCCGGCGGCCGACCCCCCTGAACGACAAAGGAGTCGCGGGTGTCCAGCTCCGACATCTTCATCGGCGAGACCATCGGTACCGCCCTGCTCACCCTGCTCGGTGGTGGCGTGTGCGCCGCCCTGACGCTCAAGAGCTCCAAGGCCCGCGGCGCCGGCTGGCTCGCGATCACCTTCGGCTGGGGTTTCGCCGTCCTGATCGCCGCCTACGTCTCCGCGCCGCTCTCCGGTGCGCACCTCAACCCGGCGGTCACCGTCGGCATCGCGATCAAGGACGGCGCCTGGGGCGACGTACCGGTCTACTTCGCCGGCCAGCTGCTCGGCGCCATGATCGGCTCGGTCCTGATGTGGCTCGCCTACTACGGCCAGTTCCAGGCGCACCTCGCCGACCCGGAGCACATCCGTGACGCCAAGCTCGGTCCGGAGGACCCGCACCCGCACGACGTGGCCGGCCCGGTGCTCGGGATCTTCTCCACGGGCCCCGAGATCCGCAACGTCGTCCAGAACCTGACGACCGAGATCATCGGCACCGCCGTCCTGGTCCTGGCCATCCTGACCCAGGGCCTGCAGGACGACGGCAAGGGCCTCGGCGTCATCGGCGTCCTGATCACCTCGTTCGTGGTCGTCGGCATCGGCCTCTCGCTCGGCGGCCCGACCGGCTACGCCATCAACCCGGTCCGCGACCTCGGCCCGCGCATCGTCCACTCCCTGCTGCCGCTGCCCAACAAGGGCGGCTCGGACTGGAGCTACTCCTGGATCCCGGTCCTCGGCCCCCTCGCGGGCGCCGCACTCGCCGGCGGTCTGTACAACATCGCGTTCGCCTGATCAGCAATCGGCACCACGGCACCATCCGCACCGCCATTCTGATTCCGCCTACTTCGACACCTGCCAGGAGCAGCCACCATGACCACCAGCACCGGCCCCTTCATCGCCGCGATCGACCAGGGCACCACCTCTTCCCGCTGCATCGTCTTCGACCGTGACGGCCGCATCGTCGCCGTCGACCAGAAGGAGCACGAGCAGATCTTCCCGAAGCCGGGCTGGGTCGAGCACGACGCCGCCGAGATCTGGACCAACGTCCAGGAGGTCGTCGCCGGGGCCATGGCCAAGGCCGCCCAGGGCGTTCCGGGCTTCACCTCGGCCGACGTCAAGGCCGTCGGCATCACCAACCAGCGCGAGACCACCCTGCTGTGGGACCGCCACACCGGCGAGCCGGTCCACAACGCGCTGGTCTGGCAGGACACCCGCACCGACGCCCTGTGCAAGGAGCTCGGCCGCAACGTCGGCCAGGACCGCTTCCGCCGCGAGACCGGCCTGCCGCTGGCGAGCTACTTCGCCGGCCCCAAGGTGCGCTGGCTGCTCGACAACGTCGAGGGCCTGCGCGAGCGCGCCGAGGCCGGGGACATCCTCTTCGGCACCATGGACTCCTGGGTCATCTGGAACCTCACCGGCGGCGCCCAGGGCGGTGTGCACGTCACCGACGTCACCAACGCCTCGCGCACCATGCTGATGAACCTGCACACCCTGGCCTGGGACGAGAAGATCGCCGAGTCCATGGACGTGCCGCTCAACGTCCTCCCGGTGATCAAGTCCTCCGCCGAGGTCTACGGCCACGTCAAGGAGGGCGTCCTCGCGGGCGTCCCGGTCGCCTCGGCGCTCGGTGACCAGCAGGCCGCGCTGTTCGGCCAGACCTGTTTCGCCGAGGGCGAGGCGAAGTCCACGTACGGCACCGGCACGTTCATGCTGATGAACACCGGCGACAAGATCATCAACTCCTACAGCGGCCTGCTGACCACGGTCGGCTACCAGATCGGCGACCAGAAGCCGGTCTACGCGCTGGAGGGCTCCATCGCCGTCACCGGCTCGCTCGTCCAGTGGATGCGCGACCAGATGGGCATGATCAAGACCGCGGCCGAGATCGAGACCCTGGCCTCCTCCGTCGAGGACAACGGCGGCGCGTACTTCGTGCCCGCCTTCTCCGGCCTGTTCGCCCCGTACTGGCGCTCCGACGCCCGCGGTGTGATCGCCGGCCTCACCCGGTACGTCACCAAGGCGCACATCGCCCGTGCCGTCCTGGAGGCCACCGCCTGGCAGACCCGCGAGATCACCGACGCCATGACCAAGGACTCGGGCGTCGAGCTCGCCGCCCTCAAGGTCGACGGCGGCATGACCTCCAACAACCTGCTGATGCAGACCCTCTCCGACTTCGTGGACGCCCCCGTGGTGCGCCCGATGGTCGCCGAGACCACCTGCCTCGGCGCCGCCTACGCCGCCGGCCTGGCCGTCGGCTTCTGGCCCGACACCGACGCCCTGCGCGCCAACTGGCGCCGCGCGGCGGAGTGGACCCCGCGGATGCCCGCCGAGCAGCGGGAGCGCGAGTACAAGAGCTGGCTCAAGGCCGTGGAGCGGTCCATGGGCTGGGTCGATGACGAAGACGCCAGCTGACCGCACAGCGGCTTAATCGACGAGCAAGTAGGAGTCAACGGACATGAGCACCCTGCAGAGCGTTCCCACCCTGGGCACGCACCCGACCGCCGGTTCGAACGCGAGCCGCGCCGAGACCCGCGAGCAGCTGGCGAAGGCCACGTACGACCTGCTGGTCATCGGCGGTGGGATCCTGGGCACCTCGGTGGCCTGGCACGCCGCGCAGTCGGGTCTGCGGGTCGCCATGGTGGACGCCGGCGACTTCGCCGGCGCCACCTCCTCCGCCTCCTCCAAGCTCGTCCACGGCGGCCTGCGCTACCTGCAGACCGGTTCGGTCAAGCTGGTCGCCGAGAACCACCACGAGCGCCGGGTACTGGCCAAGGATGTGGCCCCGCACCTGGTCAACCCGCTCACCTTCTACCTCCCGGTGTACAAGGGCGGTCCGGTGGGCGCGGCGAAGCTGGGCGCGGGCGTGTTCGCGTACTCGGCGCTGTCGGGCTTCGGCGACGGCATGGGCAAGATCATTTCTCCGGCCCGTGCCGCCGCCGACAACCCGGGTCTCAAGACGGACGACCTGAAGGCCGTGGCCGTCTACTACGACCACCAGATGAACGACTCCCGCGTCGCCGTCATGACGGTCCGCGCGGCCGTCGAGTCGGGTGCGGTCGTCCTGAACCACGCCGAGGTCACCGGGCTGCGCATGACGCGCGGCCGGGTCTCGGGCGCCGAGCTCAAGGACCGCCTGGACGGAACCGAGTTCGGTGTGGACGCCCGCGTGGTGCTGAACGCCACCGGCCCGTGGGTGGACCACCTGCGGCGCATGGAGGACAAGCACTCCATGCCCTCGATCCGCCTCTCCAAGGGCGCGCACATCGTGATGAAGCGCAAGTCGCCGTGGAAGGCCGCCATGGCCACCCCGATCGACAAGTACCGCATCACCTTCGCCCTGCCGTGGGAGGACCAGCTGCTCCTGGGCACCACCGACGAGGTGTACGAGGGCGACCCGGCGGACGTGCGCGCCACCGAGGGCGACATCCAGCAGATCCTGGACGAGGCGGCCTTCTCGGTGAAGGACGCCGATCTGGACCGCTCGCTGATGACGTACGCCTTCGCGGGCCTGCGCGTGCTGCCCGGCGGGCCCGGAGGGGTGGAGAAGGCCAAGCGCGAGACGGTCGTCTCCGAGGGCGCGGGCGGCATGCTGTCGGTGGCCGGCGGCAAGTGGACCACGTACCGGCACATCGGCCGCGTGGTCATGGACAAGCTGGCCAAGCTTCCGGGCAGCCCGCTGACCGAGGACATGGAGCCGCTGAAGTCCCTCGTACGACGGATCGCGCTGCCCGGTGTCGCCAACCCGAATGCGGTGGCGCACCGGCTGCTCGTGGACCGCGAGCCGGGCTCCCGGATGGACCCGCTGACCGCGCGCCACCTGGCCTCGCACTACGGCTCCCTCGCCTTCGACATCGCGCGGATCGCCAACGAGGACCCGGCGCTGGCCGAGCGGATCCACCCGGACGGTCCGGAGATCTGGGCGCAGGTCGCCTACGCCCGCGACAACGAGTGGGCCGAGACGGCCGACGACGTGCTGCGCCGCCGTACGACGGTGACGGTCCGCGGCCTGGACAGCGCCGAAGTGCGCGGCCGGGTCGAGGAGATGCTGGCGCACAAGGCATAAGCGGTGGCGTGAACGGGCAGAGGGGCGGTTCCAGGGGGAACCGCCCCTCTGTCGTGGGCTGTGGCCGGTGCCTCATCAAGGCTTAGGCTGACCCACGTACACAAGGGAACTTCGGAAGGAGACCTGGGTGATCGAGCTTGAGGGCGTGCCCGAGCTGATCGACCCGGTCATGGTGGCCGCGTTCGAGGGCTGGAACGACGCGGGTGACGCGGCCTCCGGTGCGGTCGCACACCTGGACCGGGAGTGGAAGGGCGAGGTCTTCGCGGCTCTGGACGCCGAGGACTACTACGACTTCCAGGTCAACCGGCCGACGGTGTGGCTGGACAACGGGGTACGGAAGATCACGTGGCCGACGACCCGGCTTTCGGTGGTCCGGATCGGCGGGACCAAACCGCGCGACCTGGTGCTGGTGCGGGGCATCGAACCGTCCATGCGGTGGCGCTCGTTCTGCAACGAGATCCTGGGCTTCGCCCACGAGCTGGGCGTGGAGATGGTCGTCATCCTGGGGGCGCTGCTGGGCGACACCCCGCACACGCGCCCGGTGCCGGTCAGCGGGGTCACCTCGGACGCGGATCTCGCGCGGACGATGGACCTGGAGGAGACCAAGTACGAGGGCCCGACCGGGATCGTGGGCATCCTCCAGGAGGCCTGCACCCATGCCGGGGTGCCGGCGGTGTCCCTGTGGGCGGCGGTACCGCACTACGTGTCCCAGCCGCCGAACCCGAAGGCGACCCTCGCGCTGCTCAACCGGCTGGAGGATCTGATCGACATCCGGATCCCGCTGGGCGAACTCCCCGAGGACGCGCGGGCGTGGCAGCTGGGCGTGGACCAACTGGCCGCCGAGGACAGCGAGGTGGCGGAGTACGTCCAGACGCTGGAGGAGGCGCGGGACACGGCGGATCTGCCGGAGGCTTCGGGCGATGCCATTGCCCGGGAGTTCGAGCGGTACCTGCGGCGGCGTGATCCTTCCGCCGCGGCGGAGCCGGGTGACGGGTCGTACCTGAGGGACACCTCGGGTGGTCTGCCGCGTCCGCCGAAGCGGAAGCCGGATCCGTCCTCCGGTTCCGGGGACGAGCCCCCGGCCCCTCCGGCGGCCTCGCCGGACGAGGAGGAGACGCCTCCGGAGGCGTAGCCCGCGAACCCCGCTCCTCAAACGCCGGAGGGGCTGGGATTGCCTGACGGCAGTCCCAGCCCCTCGGGTTACATCCGGCCCCGCCGGGGAAAATCCAGCCTCGCCGGCGTTTGAGGCGCGGGGGTCCGGGGGCGGAGCCCCCGGCCACGGCGCCGCAGGTTACAGGGCCACGCCCAGCAGGGCGTCCACCGTGCGGGACACGAGACCCGGCGCCGACTCGTCGTCCCCGTCCGAGACGAGCTGGCGCTCGACCCAGCGATCCACCGCCGCGAGAGCAGCAGGGGCGTCCAGGTCGTTGGAGAGGGCCTCGCGGACCTCCTCGACCAGGTCGTCCGCCGCGATGCCGTCGGGGCGCGAGACGGCCGCGCGCCAGCGCTCCAGGCGGGCCACCGCCTCCTCGAGGACCGCGTCGGTCCACTCCCAGTCCGCGCGGTAGTGGTGCGAGAGCAGGGCCAGGCGGATCGCCGCCGGGTCCACGCCCGCCCGCCGCAGGGCCGATACGAAGACCAGGTTGCCCCTGGACTTCGACATCTTCTCGCCGTGCAGCGCGACCATGCCGGCGTGTACGTACGCCTTGGCCATCGGGAACTCGCCCGTCAGCACCTGGGCGTGCGAGGCGCCCATCTCGTGGTGCGGGAAGGCGAGGTCGGAGCCGCCGCCCTGAATGTCGAAGGTCATCCCCAGGTGGTCCAGGGCGATGGCCACGCACTCGATGTGCCAGCCGGGCCGGCCGCGGCCCAGCGAGCCGCCGTCCCAGCTCGGCTCGCCCGGGCGGGCCGCCATCCACAGCATCGGGTCGAGCGGGTTCTTCTTGCCCACCCGGTCCGGGTCGCCGCCCCGCTCGGCCGACAGCAGCCGCATCGCCTCGGCGTCCAGGCTGGACACCTTGCCGAAGTTCGGGTCGGACTCCACCGAGAAGTAGACGTCGCCGTCCAGCTCGTAGGCGGCGCCCGCGTCCCGCAGCCGCTCGACCAGCGGCACGATGCCGGGTATGGCCTCGACGGCGCCGATGTAGTGCTGCGGGGGCAGCATCCGCAGGGCGGTCATGTCCTCGCGGAAGAGAGCCGTCTCGCGTTCGGCGAGCTCGGTCCAGTCCTGGTTGTCACGCAGGGCCCGCTCCAGCAGTGGATCGTCGACGTCCGTGACGTTCTGGACGTAGACGACCTGCCGCTTGGTGTCGAGCCACACGCGCTGCACGAGGTCGAACGCGTTGTAGGTCGCCGCGTGACCGATGTGCGTCGCGTCGTACGGGGTGATCCCGCAGACGTAGATACGGGCGACGGGACCGGGGGCGAGGGTGATCGCCCCTTGGGTCGCGGTGTCGTGGATCTGGAGGTCGCGGCCCTTGCCAGGCAGGGCGGGGACCTCAGAAGCGGGCCAGGCATGCATGCCTCGAGACTAACCGGACGAGTGTTCCTCAAACGAACCGGACCTGCACTGTTGTCCGGATAGGCACTCTTGCGCCACGGCTGGTTCTATGCGTTCGTCCCGCTGCGGGCCGCGGCCCGGTCAGACGGGCGGCCACGGGATCGCGGGCCACTGCCCCGAGGGCTGCGGATGCTTCCCGGTGCGCAGCAGCAGGGCCACACGGGCCCGTACGGCGGCCAGCTCGGCGGTGGTGACCAGTTCGGCCAGTCGGGTGGCGAGGGGCTTCCCGGTGGCCAGGGCGGCCTCCAGGGCGGTCAGCACGGACCCCGCTTCCTCGGTCAGCGGCTCCCCCGCCCAGCCCCACAGGAGGGTGCGCAGCTTGTCCTCGGTGTGGAAGGTCACTCCGTGGTCGATGCCGTAGAGCCGTCCGTCGGGGGCGGGCAGCAGGTGGCCGCCCTTGCGGTCGCCGTTGTTGATCACGGCGTCGAGGACGGACATCCGGCGCAGCCGTTCGTCGTCGGCGTGCACGAGGAGCGCGGTGCGGCCCTCGCCGACCTCGGCGAAGGCGACGGGCCTCCAGCCCTCCCCCGCCTCCTCACCGTCCACGAGGGCGAGGAGTTCCGCCTCCGGGGACTCCCCCGTCTCGATCCACTGCTGGACCATGCCCTCGCCGTACGGTCCGTCGCGCAGCACGGTCGGGGGCACCAGCCCCCAGCCGGTGGCCTCGGAGACCAGGTACGCGGCGACCTCGCGCTGGGCGAGGTTCCCGTCGGGGAAGTCCCACAGCGGGCGCTCGCCCTTGACCGGTTTGTACACGCAGTCGGTGCTCACGCCCCCGTGGGTGACGTTGCACAGCAGGACGGCGTTGGACGCCTCCCGGATCCGGCCGACGACGGTGAGTTCCCCGTGGGCCAGCAGCGCTTCCAATTCCGGCGTTCCCCCCGTTGCGTTCACGCCTGGCGCCGGTAGCCGTTCTGGCGCGGGCAGACGTGCCCTTCGGGGTCCAGCGGGAGGCTGCACAGCGGGCACGGCGGCCTCCCTGCGTTGACCACGTCCAGGGCCCGCTTGGTGAAGGCCCGGGCCTGGGCGCCGGTGAGGCGGACGCGCAGCATGGGCGGCCCGTTCTCCTCGTCCTGGAGCAGCCGCTCCTCCGCCTCGGCGAGGTCCTCGTCCGAGTCGGCGTCGAGCTCCACCAGCGCCTGCGCCTCGACGATCATGCGCTGGTCCTCGCCGTCCCAGGCCAGGGCCATGGTGCCGACGCGGAACTCCTCCTCGACGGGGACGTCGAGGGGTGCGGTGTCGGTCGCCTCGGCGGGGGCCACGGCCGGGACGGGGGCATTGCCCCCGGTGCGGCGTACGACCTCGTCCAGCAGTTCTTCCATCCGCTCCGCGAGCGCCGCCACCTGGGTCTTCTCCAGGGAGACGCTGGTGACGCGGGGGCCGGTGGAGGCCTGCAGGAAGAACGTACGGCGTCCAGGCAGGCCGACCGTGCCGGCCACGAAACGGTCCGGTGGGTCGTAGAGGAACACCTGACGGGGCACGTCCAGTCTCCAAGCGTCGGCGGCAGGGGCAGGGCTGCGCCCATGGGTTGGCCCGTCCACCCTACTGCGCCGTTCGATCACACCGCGCCCGCACCACCACCTACGACCGCCTCGCCGCCCGCTTCCGCGGCGCCCTCGGCCGCCGCGGGGTCCGGCGAAGCGCTTTCGCGGGGTGCGAAGGAGGCGAAGTCGCCGGTGTCGCCGAGCCGGAGCAGGAAGGGGCGGGTCGGCGTGTAGCGGATGGCGGTGACCGAGCAGGGGTCGACGTGGATCCGCTGGAAGAGGTCCAGGTGCATGCCGAGGGCGTCCGCGACAAGGGACTTGATGATGTCGCCGTGCGAGCACATCAGGTACACGGCGTCGGCGCCGTGCTCCTCCTCGATCCGCGCGTTCCAGTCGCGGACGGCGTCCACGGCGCGGGCCTGCATGGCGCGCATGGACTCGCCGCCGGGGAAGGCGGCGGCCGAGGGGTGCTGCTGGACGATGCGCATCAGCGGTTCTTCGGACAGTTCGGAGAGTTTGCGGCCCGACCAGTCGCCGTAGTGGCACTCGCCGATCCGCTCGTCGGTGTGCAGGGCGAGACCGGGCCGGGCCGCCAGCAGCGGCGCCAGGGTCTCGCCGCACCGCTCCAGCGGGCTGGTGACGGCTGCGGCGAGGGGCACCGCGGCGAGCCGCCCGGGCAGCGCGGCGGCCTGTGCGGCTCCGTGCTCGTCGAGGGTCACCCCCGGGGTCCATCCGGCGAGCAGCCCTGCGGTGTTGGCGGTGGACCGCCCGTGTCGTACGAGGATCAGCGTGGCCATGGCAGAAGGGTATGCGGTGTCGCCGGCGTGCGGTCGGGGCCCGGGCAGGGAACAATGCGCGAGTGATTGTGGACTGCGCCATGTACCGCGAAGGCCGCCGCTCCGAGGCGCCCGACGACTTCTCCGATGCCCTCGACGAGGCGCGGGCCACCGGCGACGCCTTCCTGTGGGTGGGCATGCACGAGCCGACGGGGAAGGAATTCGAGCACGTCAGCCAGGAGTTCGGGCTGCACCCGCTGGCGGTGGAGGACGCGCTGACCGCGCACCAGCGGCCGAAGCTGGAGGTCTACGACGATTCGCTCTTCGTGGTCCTCAAGCCGGTGATGTACGACGACGACACGGACACGGTGTCCGCGGGCGAGCTGATGGTGTTCATCGGCGACTCCTTCGTCGTCACGGTCCGGCACGGCGAGGGGGCCGCGCTGGCCGCCGTACGCCACCGGCTGGAGCACGAGCCCCAGGTGCTCAGGCACGGCCCGACGGCGGTGCTGTACGCGGTCTCGGACGCGGTGGTGGACCACTACATCGAGGTGGCCGCCGAGCTGCAGGCGGATCTGGAGGAGCTGGAGGCGGAGGTCTTCTCGCCGAACCCCTCGGACACCAAGAACACCGCCGCCCGGATCTACGGGTTCAAGCGGCAGGTCCTGGAGTTCCGTCGGGCCACGAGTCCGCTGCTGCAGCCGATGGACCGGCTCGCCTTCGGGGACGTGCCGTTCGTGCACGAGCACGCCCAGCCGTTCTTCCGCGACGTCGCCGACCACCTGACGAAGGCGAACGAGTACATCGAGGGCCTGGACCGGCTGCTGTCGGACGCGCTGGCCGCACACCTGGCGCAGATGGGAGTGCGGCAGAACGACGACATGCGCAAGATCTCCGCCTGGGCGGCCATGGCGGCCGTCCCGACCATGGTGGCGGGGATCTACGGGATGAACTTCGAGCACATGCCGGAGCTCACGCACCGCTGGGGCTATCCGCTGGTGCTGCTGGTGATGGCGGTCATCTGCGTGAGCCTGCACCGGATGTTCAAGCGCCGCGGCTGGCTCTAGGCGAGCCGGGCTCAGGCGAATTCGGGCGTCGGGGCGCCGCCGAGGGCGTCGCGCCGCTCCGGCATGCGCAGGTCGATCATCCGGTGCCAGCCGCTGAACCGCTCGTACGCGTACATTCCGCGGATCCCGGCGGCGAGCGCGGCCGCCTTCGGGGCGGGCCAGCGCAGCAGTCGGCCCATGTGGTCCATGACGGCGAGGCTGACGTCGCGGTAGACGGCGATCTCCGCGAGGGCGCTCTCGCGCAGGACCCGGTGGATGACCGGCCCGTGGCCCTCGCGGGCGAGGCGCAGCAGCTCCTCGTGGCAGTAGGCGAGGTGGTTGTCCTCGTCGTGGCTGATCATGCGGATGGCCCTGCCGACCTCGGGGTGGTCGCCGAAGTACTTGACCAGCATGATCATCTGGTCGGCGGCGCGCTGTTCGGTGACCCGGCTGTGCGCCAGGTAGACGACGATGTCCTTCTCGGTCAGGGGCTCGTCGCGGCGGAGCTTGTCGTGCGCGAGGCCGATGCCGCGCCGCTCCAGCAGCATCGTGTAGTCGGTCTCGGGCGGGACCGGCACGGGCGGCAGGCCGCGCTTGCGCAGCAGGGCGTTGAAGAGCCGGCCGTGCTTGTCCTCGTCGGCGCCGTGCCGGGTGATCTTGGGCGCGAGGTCGCGCATGCCGTCGGGGACCAGGGCCGCGATCCGTGCGTTCTCCCAGCCGCCCTGGGACTCCCCGCTGGCGGCGATGGAGCAGAACAGCTGGAAGGAGTCGTCGTTCTCGACGATCTCCTGGAACAGGCTGCGGGCAGAGAGCATGTACCGAGTCAAACTCGGCACGCCGGGACGGGCAACCCGCGGCGCGCGCCGCTCGTCCGAATGAACGAAGCCCCGAGATGGCCCGCGGCGCGTAACCCCCGGGCCGCCCGGCGCGTTGTTGGCTGTGTCGGCCGTGGCGGGGAAGACCCCCCGAGCCCCCACCACGGCCGCAGAACCTTTCTCCACCGCCCTCACACTGCTCCGCAGGCTTCGGGCGGCTGCGCCGGACTCCGTCCGGCGGATGGGTCAGGCCAGGCCCGCAAGCTCCATGGCCTCGACGCCGGCCCGCAGGGCGGCAGTCCGCTCCTCCAGGGTGAAGCCGGCCGGGGCGAGCGTCAGGGTGGTGACCCCGGCCTCCGCGTAGGCCCGCATCCCGTCGGCGATGCGCTCGACCGGGCCCAGCAGGGTGGTGGAGTCGATCAGCGAGTGCGGGACCGCGGCGGCCGCGCCCTGCTTGTCGCCGGCCAGGTACTTGTCCTGGATCTCGGCCGCTTCCTTCTCGTAGCCCATGCGCTGGGCCAGCTGGTTGTAGAAGTTCTGCTTGCGGCTGCCCATGCCGCCCACGTACAGGGCGGTGTAGGGGCGGAACATGTCAGCGAGCCCGGCCACGTCCTCGCCGAGGGCCAGCGGCACGGTCGGGCAGACGTCGAAGCCGTCCATCGTCAGCCCGGCCTTCTCGCGGCCCGCCCGGATGTGGGTGAGGGCGGTGGCCTCCAGGTGCTCGGCGGCCGGGAAGATCAGCAGGGCGCCGTCGGCGATCTCGCCGGTCTGCTCCAGGTTCTTCGGGCCGATCGCGGCGATGTAGAGCGGGATGTGCTCGCGCTCGGGGTGCACGGTCAGCTTGAGCGGCTTGCCCGGCCCGCCGGGCAGCGGCAGGGTCCAGTGCTCGCCCTCGTAGGACAGCCGCTCCCGGGTCATCGCCTTGCGGACGATCTCCACGTACTCACGGGTCCGCGCGAGCGGCTTGTCGAACTTCACCCCGTACCAGCCCTCGGAGACCTGGGGTCCGGAGACGCCGAGGCCGAGCCGGAAGCGGCCCTTGGTGAGCGAGTCGAGGGTGGCGGCCGTCATGGCCGTCATGGCGGGCTGGCGGGCCGGGATCTGCAGGATCGCGGAGCCGACGTCGATGCGCTCGGTCTGGGCGGCGACCCAGGCGAGCACGGTCGGCGCGTCGGAGCCGTAGGCCTCCGCGGCCCAGCAGACGTCGTAGCCGAGGCGGTCGGCCTCCTGCGCCACGGCCAGGTTGTCGGCGTCCATGCCAGCGCCCCAGTAGCCGAGATTGATGCCGAGCCGCATAAGTCGTCCCCTTACCGGTGTACCGATCAGTAACGTAGGTCTGCGGGGACTGTAGCGCGCCCGGCCGCCGCGCGGCAGTGCGGCAGTAGTCTCAGCCCTCATGGAGCAGAGGCATCTCGGCCGCACCGGACTGCGCGTCTCCCGGATCGGTCTCGGCACACTGACCTGGGGCCGGTCGGCGGACGGACCGGACGAGGCGGAAGCGGCCGCGCAGTTGAAGACGTTCTGGAACGCGGGCGGCACGCTCGTGGACACCGCCGACGTGTACGGGGGCGGGGAGGCGGAGTACCTCCTCGGGCAGTTGATCGGTTCCGTCGTCCCGCGGCGGGATCTGGTGATCGCGACGAAGGCGGGCGGTGTCGCGGATCCGGACCGCCGCTTCGACGCCTCGCGCGGCCACCTCCTCGCCGCCCTGGACGACTCCCTGGCCCGTCTGGACACGGACTACGTCGACCTCTGGCAGGTCCACGCCTTCGACCCCTGGACCCCGCTGGAGGAGACCCTCCAGGCACTGGACATCGCGGTGAGCAGCGGCCGGGCGCGGTACGCGGGCGTGTCGAACTTCAGCGGCTGGCAGCTCGCGAAGGCGGCGACCTGGCAGCTCGCGGCGCCGGGCGTACGCACCCGGCTGGCGTCGACGCAGATGGAGTACTCCCTGCTCCAGCGCGGCGTGGAACGGGAGGTGGTCCCGGCCGCGCTGGACCTGGGGCTGTCCCTCCTCCCCTCCTCCCCCCTCGGCCGGGGCGTCCTGACGGGCAAGTACCGCAGCGGCACCCCTGCGGATTCCCGGGGCGCGTCGGAAACCCTGGCGGCCTTCGTGGACCCGTACCTGGACGAGCCGGCGAGCCGGATCGTGGACGCGGTCGCGACGGCCGCGCACGGCCTGGCGGTGACCCCGCTCCAGGTGGCCCTGGCGTGGGTCCGGGACCGCCCCGGGGTGGCCGCGCCGATCGTCGGCGCACGCACGTCGGCGCAGCTCGGGGCGGCCATGTCGGTGGAGGCCCTTAGTCTTCCGGAGGAGATCCGCCAAGCACTGGACGACGTCTCGGCGCCCGTCCACCGCTACCCCGATCAGGACTGGAGCACTTTGTGAGCGACACCGCCGCCGCGGCAGAACCGGCCGACCCGGCCCGGGAGCACACCCCCGCCGCCGCGGAAGCCGACCCGGCCCCGGCCGCCTCGCCCCCGGACCCGACGGGGCCCGGCGAAGCCGAGGACGGCGACGCGCAGGCGGAGACCACCCCGTCCGGCGAAGCCGAGGACGGGAACGGGGGGCCGGGGGCGGAGCCCCGCCACGCGGCGGAGCCGCATATCGGCACTGCGGGAAGGGCCGGGGTGGGGGAAAGCCCCGCAGGGCCCACCGCCGGCGACCCGGAAGCGGAGGCGGAGGTGGACGCGGAGGCGGAGGCGGAAGCGGAAGCGGCCGATGGGACCGGCGGGGACGCCGCCGTGGACGGGGCCGGCGAGGCCAAGCCTCAGCTCAGCGAAGCCGCCGCGGAACTTGCCGCGCAGAAGATCGAGCGGGAGCGGATCGCCCGCCGCAAGGCGGAGCGCGAAGCCCCCGTGGAGGCCGGCGCCAAGCTCAGCGGCACGGCCGCCGACCTGCTGGCCGCCGTACGGGCCGTGGAGAGCGGCGGCAAGCCCCCCGCGGTGTTCGACGCGCCCCCGGCGCCCCGCCGGCCGGAGCCCGCGCCGGAGCCCACCCCGGCGCGCACCCCCGCCCCCGCCCCCGCGCCGCAGGCGGACGCCCCCTCCCCCGACGCCGTCCAGGCGATCCGCGCCGTCCTGGCCAGAGGCGGAGCCCCCGAGGCCCTCGCCGCGCAGACCGCCGCCGCCCTCGGCGAGGACGCGGCCGAGCAGCTCACCGAGTCCCCCTGGCGGCTGCTGGCGGTCGCCGGGGTCCGCCCGACCCAGGCCGACGGGTTCGCCCGCGCCCTGCTCGGCGCCGGGGCGACCGGCCCCGGGGACGAGCGGCGGGCAGCCGCCCTGGTGGCCTGGCTGCTGGCGCAGGCCGCCGCCAAGGGCCACACCGTGCTGGAGGCCCCCACCCTGGAGGCGGCCCTCGCCCAGTACGGCGTACCGGACCCCGCGGAGGCCCTGGAGGCGGCCGTCGGCGACGGCGCCGCTCTGGCCTTCGAGGAGCCGGTCGGTCCGCCCGTCGGTGAGGACGAGGAACAGCCCGTACGGATCCTGGTGGGCCTGGAGGGCTCCGCCATGGCCGAGGAGAGCCTCGCCGAGGGCCTGGCCCGGCTCGCCAACACCTTCACGGACCCCGCCGACTGGGACAAGGCCGCCAGCGGCACCGGCGCCGAGCTGATCCGCGCCGCCGCCGGGCACGGCCTGGTCACCCACACCGGCGGCGAGGCCGCCCGCGCCGAACCCCGCGCCCTGCTGGCGGCCGCCCGGGAGTTCGGCCTGCGGGCCTGCCTGGCCGCGCACGCCCCCGCCGAGGGGGCCGTCACCGTGGCGGGCCTGCTGGCCGGCGCGGAGGGCCCCGGGCGGGACGCGGACGGGCAGTTCGCGCTGGACCTGCTCATCGTCCTGGACGCCCCGCAGCTGGACGTGGAGACGGCCGCCGCCCTCGTGGAGTCGGTCCCCGACGGGGCCCGACTGGTGCTGTCCGGCGACCCCGCGGTGCTCGGCTCCGCCGGTCCCGGCCGGGTCTTCGCCGATGTGCTCGCGGCCCGTGCCTGCCCGCAGCTCGTCTCCCGGATCCCGGACCCGGGCCCGATCGGGGAGCTGGTCTCGGGCGTCGGCGTCGGGGAGCTGAACCAGGTCGACGCCCCCGGCAAGGAGGTCGTCATCGTCCCGGTCCGCGATGCCGGGGAGGCGGTGCACCGCACCGTGCAGCTGGTCGCCGAGTCGGTGCCCCGCGCCTTCGGGATCCCGGCGGACGCCGTCCAGGTCATCACCCCGGGCCACGGCGGCCCGGCGGGCACCCGCGCGCTCAACGCGGCCCTCAAGGAGCGGCTGAACCCGGGCCCCGGCCGGTTCGGCGGCTTCGACCCCGGTGACCGGGTGGTCCACGTGCCCTCCGCCGGGCGGGCGCTGCCGGCCCGCGTGGTGTCGGCCGACGCGCAGGGGCTGCACCTGTCCGGAGCCGCGGGCGCGCGGATCGTCGTACCGAAGGAGCGGGTGGAGTCCCAGGTGCGCCACGGCTGGGCCGTGACGGCGCACCAGGCCGTCGGCTCGCGCTGGCCCGCGACGGTCGTCGTCCTGCCCGGAGACGCGGCTGGGGCCCTGTCGCGGGACTGGGTGTACACGGCCTTCAGCCGGGCCGAGCAGCACCTGTCGGTGGTGCACGGGGTGGACCAGGCGCTGCCGCGCGCGGTCGCGGAAGTACCGGCGAAGCCCCGTACGACCCGGCTGGCAGGTCTGTTGCAGGCGCTCGTGGCGTCGGCGGCGGCGGAGCCCCGCTGACGGAACGCACCGCGGGCCCCCCCCCAGGGTGGGACGGGGGCGCAGTGTGTTCCGCACGGAGTGTCCCTACGGGGGGGGCGGGACCGAGCTCGGGAGGGGTTA
>NZ_JBHWMB010000024.1:52594-112605 GCF_042730015.1 Streptomyces sp. NPDC059957
CGGCGACGCCGTAGGGAATACCCCCCGAGCGGAACCACTCCCCCATCCCCCCCCACACCAACTCCCCCTCCTTTCTTCTGGGTGGGACGGGGGCCGCGGTGCGTTCCGTACGAGGTGTCGCGATGGGCGGGTCGGGCCGGAGTCAGGCCGGGGTCAGGCCCCGCTCTGCCGGCGTGCCGTCCCCGGCCCCCTCGGCGTCCTCTGCGTCCTCGGCGTACTCACCCTCGTCGTCTTCCTCGTCGAAGACCGAGCTGACGTCGAAGCGGTGCATCACGTCTTGCGGATCGATGTGCGCGAAGGGCGTGCCGAGCCACTCCCCCGGTTCCGCGACCTCTTCCGAAGCGGCGATCCACAGTGTGGAATCGCCCTCCTCCAGCCCGAAGTCCTTGGCGCGGGAGGCGATTTCGTCCGGCTCGTATTCGCCGAAGAGAACGCCGAGGGCGTCGGCGGTGCCGCCGTCGTGGTCGAGTTCGGCCTCGCGGTCGTGCGCAACGACGCGTTCGGCCTGGGCGATCAGGCGGGCCGGCTCGGCGACGGCGTAGTCGCGGCGGATGAGCACGCTGAACGCGGCGGGTTCGGCGGGGCCGGTGTACGGGAGCCCGTCCTCGGGGGTGGGGATCTCGAACGGGGTGACCTCGTCGTAGCGGTCGTAGAGGAGCTCGTCGTACTCCTCGGCGGCGGCGGCGAGTTCGTTGAACGCGGCGTAGACGTCCGGATCATCGTCCCCGATCCTGCTCTCGACCGCGGCGAGGTGACGGTCGAGCGCGGCCTTGACCGCCTCGGCGGCGGCGCGTACCTCGGCAACAGTGGGCAGAGCGGCATCAGACATAGTGCAGACGCTATCCGTAGCGGGGCTCTCGCGGCACAATAGATGCGATGCCGGAATACGAATTTGTCGACTTGTACGTGCCCCGCGGGGTTCCACGTCAGGAAACGACCCGCCTGCTGACAGAACACGCCGAGTACGGGCATTGGGAGCTCGATCGGCTGACCCTGCTTCGGGACGGCAGTCGCCGCGTGCGACTGCGCCGCCGGATCATCCGCCAGGTCCGCGCGACCTGGTGACGCGGGCCCCTGGGGCGGGGCCCGCGCACTGAGGAACCGTCAGGCCGCGCTGCGCGCCCGGCGGTAGAGCACGGCGCCGGCCAGCAGCATGCCCGCGGCCAGGGGCACTCCGACGGTGAGGACGTCACCGGAGCCCGTGGCGGCGAGTCCCCCGACCGAGGTCGCAGCACCGGGAGTGGCGCCCGCCCCCTGGGCGGGATGCGTCACGGGGGTCACCGATCCTGTGCCGGGCCCCGTACCGGTACCCGCTCCGGTGCCGCCGGGAGTCCAGGGCTGCTGCCCGGCACCCGGACCGCCGGGATTGCCACCGCTGCCGGGGTTGCCCTCGTTGCCCGGACCCCCGGGGTTCCCGTCACCGCCGGGACCGCCCGGATTCCCGTTGCCCCCAGGACCCCCAGGACCCCCGGGGCTGCCATTGCCGCCGGGGCTGCCGGGGTTGCCATCGCCGCCGGGACCTCCGGGGTTCTCGTGGCCCCCGGGGCCGTCCGGGTGTTCCGGGTGCCCCGGGCCGGTGTCCTCGTCGCACGGCTCGTCCGGGTTGCCCGGGTGTTCGGGGTGGTCCGGGTGCTGCGGGTGCTGCGGGTGCTGCGGGTGCTGCGGATGTTGTGGGTGCTGCGGATGTCCGGGTCGGTCCGGGAGGTTGGCGCAGCGGTTTCCGAAGGCCGGATTCAGGGCCCCCACCACCGTCACCGTGTTCCCGCAGGCGTTCAGCGGCGCGTCCACGGGCGCCTCGAGGGCGTTCCCGGACAGCAGTCCCGGTGAGTGCCCGGCGCGGCCTTGGGCACCGGAGTCCGCGTGTGCGTAGCCCCCTCCGAGCGCGAGCAGACCCCCCGCGGCCGCCATGGTGATCAAGGTCTTCCTGCCGGTGACCTGTACCTGTCGTCGCATCTGTACTTCGTCCCCTGGTGTGTGCGTCGTGCACGCGCACGCACGTGCACGCCCGGTCGGCGCACCGGCCGCACGGGCTCCCCCGCCCGGCACGCCGAAAGATCGTCATCGGGTCCTGAAAACCCGGCAGCACCGGAGCGCTGGAATGCGCTCCGGGGCCGAGACCTTCAGAAACGTCAGGCGTTGACGCAGGTGTTGCCGAAAGCCGGGTTCAGCAGGCCGATCACGGAGATCGTGTTACCGCAGACGTTCACGGGAACGTGGACCGGAACCTGGACGACGTTGCCGGACAGGACACCGGGGGAGCCGATGGCCGCACCCTGGGCACCCGCGTCGGCGACAGCCAGACCCGCACCCGCGAGAACCAGACCACCGGTGACAGCCGCAGCGGCGGCAACCTTCTTGAGCATTGTTCCTCCTAGTAGGCAAGCGCGGTCCCAGCCGCGGACCGCACCACCTGTAACGAGGAGGGATCACCGGGGCTACGAGCGTATGAGCGCATTCACTCTTCTCAGTGGATTCCGCACACCTTCCCGATTCCCGGGCGTTAGCTACGCCGCGTTGCGTCCCCCGCCCGTTCCCGCCCGTCTCAGGACTCGTCGATGAACCGGTCGAGCACCCGTACGCCGAACTTCAGACCCTCCACCGGCACCCGCTCGTCCACCCCGTGGAACATCCCGGCGAAGTCGAGCTCCGGCGGAAGCTGGAGCGGAGCGAAGCCGAAGCAGCGGATGCCGAGGTCGTCGAAGGACTTGGCGTCCGTACCGCCGGAGAGCATGTACGGGACCGCGCGGGCGATCGGGTCGTGCGCCTTCAGGGCGGTCTGCATGGCGTCCACGAGCTTGCCGTCGAAGCCCGTCTCCAGTGCCTTGTCCGCGTGGACGTCCTCCCGCTTCACGCGCGGCCCCAGGATCCGGTCGAGGTCGGCGAAGAACTCGTCCTCGTAGCCCGGCAGGAAGCGGCCGTCCACGTGAGCGGTGGCCTGGCCGGGGATGACGTTGACCTTGTAGCCGGCGCCGAGCATGGTCGGGGCGGCGGAGTTGCGCAGGGTCGCGCCGACCATCTTGGCGATGCCGCCGAGCTTGGCGAGCGTGGCGTCCATGTCGTCCGGGTCGAGCGGGGTGCCCAGCGCGTCCGAGAGCTCGTCCAGGAAGTGCCGGACGGTCTTGGTGACCCGTACGGGCCAGGTGTGGCGGCCCAGGCGCCCGACGGCCTCGCAGAGCTCGGTGATGGCGTTGTCGTTGTTGGTCATGGACCCGTGGCCGGCGGTGCCCTCGACCGTCAGGCGCATCCAGTGCATGCCCTTCTGGGCGGTCTCCACCAGGTACAGCCGCAGGTTCTCGTTCACGGTGAAGGAGAAGCCGCCGACCTCGCCGATCGCCTCCGTCACCCCCTCGAAGAGGCCGGGGTGCTTGTCGACGAGGTACCGGGCGCCGTAGGTGCCGCCCGCCTCCTCGTCTGCGAGGAAGGCCAGCACGATGTCGCGCGGGGGCTTGCGGCCGCTGCGCATGCGGTCGCGTACGACGGCCAGCGTCATCGCGTCCATGTCCTTCATGTCGACCGCGCCGCGGCCCCAGACGCAGCCGTCGGCGATCTCGCCGGCGAAGGGGTCGTACGTCCAGTCGGCGGCGTTGGCCGGGACCACGTCGGTGTGCCCGTGGATCAGCAGGGCCGGCCGCGAGGGGTCCTCGCCCTCGATCCGCGCCACGGTCGAGGCGCGCCCCTTGTGCGATTCGAAGATCTGCGGCTCCAGCCCGACCTCGGCGAGCTGCTCGGCGACCCACTCGGCCGCCTTGCGCTCGCCGGGCCCCGAGTGGTCCCCGTAGTTGCTGGTGTCGATCCGGATGAGATCCCGGCAGAGGTCGACGACCTCGTCCTCGCCGGAGACGGTCCTGCCCGCGCCCGATTCGCTCACGCTGCTTCCTCCCACTGATCAGTACCGAACTGACTCCATCCTCGCGCCCCGGGCCGCTTCCCCCAAGGGCGATCCCCGGCCGACGGGGGGTGTGATCGAGGACCCCGGAATGTTTGGTAATGTTTTCCACGTCGGAACGGCCCGCGAGGGACGCGAGACAGACACCTTGTCCGGGTGGCGGAATGGCAGACGCGCTAGCTTGAGGTGCTAGTGCCCTTTATCGGGCGTGGGGGTTCAAGTCCCCCCTCGGACACCAAGCGAAAACCCCACTTCACGTGGGGTTTTCTGCGTTTGGGGAGCATCGCGCGGCGAGCCCCGCCGCGCGGGTTCGGGATATTCTGGGCCGGTGAACGAGAATCTTCCTCCCTGTCCGAAATGCTCCTGTGAGTACACCTACGAGATGAACGCGCTCGTGGTGTGCCCCGAGTGCGGTCACGAGTGGGTGCCCGCCGAGAGCGACGGCGAGAGCGGCGGGGACGCCGGCGAGCAGGTCGTGAAGGACGCCGTCGGGAACGTGCTGAACGACGGCGACACCGTGACCGTCGTCAAGGCGCTCAAGGTCAAGGGCAGCCCCTCGGGGATCAAGGCCGGTACCAAGGTGCGCAACATCCGGCTCATCGACGGGGTCGACGGGCACGACATCGACTGCAAGATCGACGGCTTCGGGGCCATGCAGCTGAAGTCCAGCGTGGTCAAGAAGGCCTGAGCGCCGCTCGGTGTGCGAAGAGGGGCCCCGCCGTGGCGGGGTCCCTCTTCGTACGTGCGGTACGGGTCAGCCGCGCGGGGCCGGGACCGTGGCCCCGGCCGGGTCCGACTCCGACTCCGCCGCCTGGTCGAGGCGGAAGGCCTCGTTGCCCAGGCCGATGCGGGCGTGCACCGCGGGGCGGGCGGAGCGCAGGAAGAGCCCGTACGCCAGGCCCACGACGGCGGCGACGGCGATGATGCCGGGCAGGGCCCAGCTCAGTGCGGAGCCCTCCGCGGCGCCGACGAGGACGCCGAAGTCCTTGACCGTGTAGACGGCGATGGCGAGCAGCGCGAGGCCGGCCAGGCCCGCCGCGCCGAGCCGCCAGAGCTGGGCTCCGGCGGTGCCGCGGCGGACGAAGAAGGCGATGACCGCGATGGAGGCGGTGGCCATGAGGAGGGTCACGCCGAGGGCGCCGACGCTTCCCATCCAGGTGAACAGGTGCAGGACGGGCACGGTGGGGTCGCCGGTCGGCGTGTCGTCGGTCAGGGCGAAGGCCAGGACGACCACGACGGAGATCACGGTCTGCAGGAGCGAGCCGGTGGCGGGGGCGCCGGTGCCGGCGTTGGTGCGGCCGAAGGCGGCCGGGAGCAGGCCCTCGCGGCCCATGGCGAAGGCGTAGCGGGAGACGACGTTGTGGAAGCTGAGCATCGCCGCGAACATGCCGGTCACGAAGAGGATGTGCAGGACGTCGGTGAAGGTGGCGCCCAGGCGGCTCTCGGTGAGCTGGAAGAGCAGTCCGGGGCCGGCTTCGGCGGAGGCCTTGACCACCTCGGCGGGGCCGGTGGCGACGCTGAGGGCCCAGGCGCTGAGGGCGAAGAAGAGGGCGACGAAGCCGACGGCGAGGAACATCACCCGGGAGACGACGATGTGCGGCTTGCTGGTCTCCTCGGCGTACACCGGGGACTGCTCGAAGCCGACGAAGGCGGCGATGCAGAAGCACAGGGCGGTGCCGAGGCCCGCGCCGGTGAGGGTCTCGGGGTTGAAGGCGTGGAGGGAGAGGCCTTCGGGGCCGGGCTTGCCGAGGGCGGCGACGTCGAAGACGACGACGAGGAGGACCTCGATGAGCAGGAGGACGCCGAGGACCTTGGCGTTGAGGTCGATCTTGAGCCAGCCGAGGGCGCCGGTGAGGACGACGGCGGCCAGGGCCGGTATCCACCAGGCGAGTTCGGTGTCGAGGTAGGTGGCGAAGAGGCCGGAGATCTCGAAGCCGAGGATGCCGTAGACGCCGACCTGCATGGCGCTGTAGGCGACGAGGGCGACGAGCGAGGCGCCGGCGCCGGCGGTGGGGCCGAGTCCGCGGGCGATGTAGGCGTAGAAGGCGCCGGCGTTGTGGACGTGCCGGCTCATCTCTGCGTAGCCGACGCTGAAGAGGGCGAGGACGGCGCCGAGGATCACGAACAGCAGGGGCTGTCCGACGATGCCCATGACCCCGAAGGTGGTGGGCATGACACCGGCGACGACCATCAGGGGCGCGCTCGCGGCGAGCACGGAGAGCAGCAGGCCGGCGGTGCCGAGGCGGTCGGCGCGCAGGGCGCGGTCCTGGCCCTTGTACGTACGGATCTCGGCCTGGCCGGCCGGGTCGTTGAGCGTGGTGGATCTGCCCGTCGGCATGGCGGGGTGTCCTTTCGGGGCGGGGACTGAGCGGTGCTTGCTGGGCGGTGCTGGCTGAGCCGTTCTGGCGGGGCGTTGGTGCTGGCGGGGCGTTGGTGCTGGCTGAGTGTTGGTGCTGGCTGGGCTGGTCTGGGCGGACGTTCTGAACTGAGCGGCCGAGCGGTACCTTCCGAGCGGTGGCGACCGGGTTGCGGCCGCCGGTCCGGGGTCAGGCGGTGCCGAGCGCGGCGCTGCGTGCGGCGAGGAAGGCCTTGTGGGGATCGAGGTCCGGGTAGGACCACGGGGCCTGGGTGGCGTGGCTGCCGATGCGCTGGAAGAGGGCGGCGGCCTCGGCGGGGCGGCCCTCGCAGAGTTTGGCGTGGGCGAGGAAGTTGAGGTCCACCCGGTTGCGGGGGTGGTCCTCGCGCTCCCACTCCAGCCACCAGTCGAAGGCGGCGCGCAGCACCTGGCGGGCGCGGCGGCCGGACCAGTGCTCCGCTCCGGCGTCGGGGGCGTGGCCCTGCCCGGCGGCGAGGACGCGGTAGCGCTCGGCGTGGGCGATGACGGGGAGGACCGCGAGCGGGGAGTCGGCCGGGGATTCCTCGGCGGCCCAGGCGGCGAAGTCGTAGACCTCGTGGAGCGGGTCGCGGCCGGCGGCGGGGGCCCGTTCTGCCAGGCGGGAGACCATCAGGTGGTGGGCGTGGTGGTGTTCGCGGTGGCGGGCCCGGACCTGGTCGAAGTGGCGGCTGAACTCCTCTTCGGTGCCGAAGGCGCGGGTGAGGAGGAGCAGGCCGAGCCAGGGGGTGGGGTCGGCCGGGAGCAGGGCCGCGGCGCGGCGGCAGGCCTCCTCGGCCGCCTCGGGGGTGCCCTTGCGGCGCAGGGCGGCGAAGACGGCCGCGCAGGCGAGGAGGGTGACGGCGTCGGAGCTCTCCGGTTCGGCGAGGAGCCACTCGCGCGCCCACGCGGTGGCGGCCGGGGTTTCGCCGAGGACGACGAGGCGGTGCCCGCGGCGGTCCCAGTCGTCGCCGGTGGCGACGAGCAGGGTGCGGGCCTTGGCCCAACGCCCCTGGGTGAACTGCGCGCGGACGTCGACGAGTTCCGTGTCGCAGAGGGCGGAGTCGAAGAGCTGGGCGTCCCGCTTGCGGGCGCGGCCGAGGGGCGGCGGAGGGGGCGACATCCGCGGGTTTCCCTCCAGGACGCGGGCGGTTGGACGGTGTGGCCGGAAGATCACGCACAGCAAAGCGGTACGCACAGCTCCGAGTCAAGGTCCAGTCCACTGCGTGGCTCGTTTCAACTGGTCTTTGCGACAGGTGAGTTGACTCGGTTGTTCCGGTTCGTGTCAGGTTGTCGGCAGGTGCCGGCAGGGCGCGTCCCCGTTCGGGCCGGCTCGCCCGCGGGACCGTAGGGTGGGATCCATGACGGCCTACGAAGATCTCCCGCCCATCGAGTTCGCCTTTCCCGGGCCGCTGCGCGACCTGCTGGTGGCGGCGGTCCTGAGCGGCGCCAAGACGACGACCACGGGAGTCCTCGCCGACTACGAGGCAGCGGGGGACCCGCTGCCGGTGGCGGGCGAGATGATGGTGATCGTGGACTCCGCCGAGCGTCCGGTGGGTGTCCTGGAGGTGACGGACGTACAGGTGCTGCGGCTGGCGGACGTGGGGCTGCGGCACGCGCTGGACGAGGGCGAGGGATTCACGTCAGTGGCCGAATGGCGCTCCGGACACGAGGAGTTCTGGCACGGCCCGCAGATGCGGGAGGCCATCGGCGACCCGCACTTCACGGTCGACGACGACACCCCGGTCGTGGCGGAGCGGTTCCGCCTGGTGACCCGACTGCCCCTGCCCTAGGGGCAGGGGCAGGCCAAGGGCAGGGCAGGGGCGGGCGCAGCGGTCAGGAGACGGCCGCGGACGCCGCGCGGCCCGCGGCGCGGCCCGAGAAGATGCAGCCGCCGAGGAAGGTGCCCTCCAGGGCCCGGTAGCCGTGGACGCCGCCGCCGCCGAAGCCGGCCGCCTCGCCCGCCGCGTAGAGGCCCGGGAGGGGTTCTCCCGTGGCGGTCAGGACGCGGGAGGAGAGGTCGGTCTCCAGACCGCCCAGGGACTTGCGGGTCAGGATCGAGAGGCGGACGGCGATCAGGGGGCCCGCCGCGGGGTCCAGGATCCGGTGCGGGGCGGCGGTGCGGATCAGTTTGTCGCCGAGGTACTTGCGGGCGCCGTGGATCGCGGTGACCTGGAGGTCCTTGGTGAAGGGGTTGGCGATCTCACGGTCGCGGGCGACGATCTCGCGGCGGACGGTCTCCTCGTCGAGGAGTCCGTCCTTGGTGATCGCGTTCATGCCGCGCACCAGCGCGGAGAGGTCCTTCTCGACCACGAAGTCGGCGCCGTTGTCCATGAAGGCCTGCACCGGTCCGGGGACGGCCTGGCGCGCCCGGTCGATGACCCCGCGGACCGACTTGCCCGTCAGGTCCGGGTTCTGCTCGGACCCGGAGAGTCCGAACTCCTTGCCGATGATGCGCTGGTTGAGGACGAACCAGGTGTGGTCGTGGCCGGTCTTCATGATGTGGTCGAGCGTGCCGAGGGTGTCGAAGCCCGGGAAGAGCGGTACGGGCAGCCGCTTGCCGGTGGCGTCCAGCCAGAGCGAGGACGGGCCGGGCAGGATGCGGATGCCGTGCTTGGACCAGATCGGGTTCCAGTTCTCGATGCCCTCGGTGTAGTGCCACATCCGGTCCTTGTTGATGTGGCTGGCGCCCGCGCCTTCCGCGATGCCCAGCATCAGGCCGTCCACGTGGGCCGGGACCCCGGAGAGCAGCCGTGCGGGCGGGGTGCCGAGGCGGGCCGGCCACTGGGCCCGTACGAGGTCGTGGTTGCCGCCGATGCCGCCGCTGGTGACGATCACGGCCTGGGCGCGCAGGGAGAACTCCCCGGTGGCCTCGCGGCCGCTCGCGGTGCCGCGTACGGCGTCGGAGGGGGCCAGGACCTCGCCGGTCACGGTGTCGAGGGTGCCCGCCGTACGGGAGAGCCCGGTGACCCGGTGGCGGAACTTCAGCTGGACCAGCCCGCGGGCCACCCCGGCCCGTACGCGGCGCTCGAAGGGCTCCACGAGGCCGGGGCCGGTGCCCCAGGTGATGTGGAAGCGGGGGACGGAGTTGCCGTGGCCGTTGGCGTCGTAGCCGCCGCGCTCCGCCCAGCCGACGACGGGGAAGAAGCGGACGCCCTGGGCGTGCAGCCAGGGGCGCTTCTCGCCGGCCGCGAAGTCCACGTAGGCCTCGGCCCAGCGGCGCGGCCAGGCGTCCTCCTCGCGGTCGAAGCCGGCGGTGCCGGCCCAGTCCTGGAGGGCCAGCTCGCGGGTGTCCTTGATGCGCATGCGGCGCTGCTCGGGCGAGTCGACGAAGAACAGGCCGCCGAAGGACCAGTGGGCCTGGCCTCCTATGGACTGTTCGGGCTCCTGGTCGAGCAGGATGACCTTGCGGCCGGCGTCGACGAGCTCGGCGGTGGCCACGAGGCCCGCCAGCCCGGCCCCGATCACGATCACGTCTGCGTCGTACGTCATGTGGAACCCGTCCTCCGTCGATGGTGGGGCGATCCTTTGCTACGGAGCGGTAACCAGTCAACAGGAGCGGAGGGATCACCGTATGAGCGCGGCCGACGAGGTACTGGACGTGGTGGACCGGGAGGACCGGGTGACGGGGCGCGCGCCGCGCGGCGAGGTGTACGCGGCCGGGCTGATCCACCGCTGTGTCTTCGTGCTGGCCCGGGACGGGCAGGGGCGGATCTTCACGCACCGGCGGACGGATTCGAAGCTGGTCTTCCCCTCGCACTACGACATGTTCGTGGGCGGGGTGGTCGGCGCGGGCGAGAGCTACGCGGAGGCCGCCCTGCGGGAGGCGGAGGAGGAGCTGGGGGTGACGGGGCTGGGGCAGCCCGAGCCGCTGTTCAAGTTCTTGTACGAGGGGCCGGGCGGGGCCTGGTGGAGCCATGTGCACGAGGTGCGCTGCGAGCTGCCGGTCCGGCCGCAGACCTCCGAGGTGGCCTGGCACGCGTGGCTGCCCGAGGAGGAGGTGGCGCGGCGGGTCGCGGACGGCTCCTGGCCGTGGGTGCCGGACGGGCTGGAGGCGTACCGCAGGCTGCTGGAGTTCCGCGGATCCGCTCCGGGGGCCGGTGGGGCGGGACGCCAGTAGATTGGGCGGGTGATCGACTTCGTCAAGGACGTGCGGCTGTGGTTCGCGCCGGCTCGGGTGAGGGACGAGGGCGAGACCCCCGACTACCGCTTCTCGCTGGCCAACGAGCGGACCTTCCTGGCCTGGATCAGGACCGCGCTGGCCCTGATCGGCGGCGGGTTCGCCGTGGACCAGTTCCTGCCCGACCTGCGGTGGGCGGTGCGCGTGGGGATGGCCATCGCGCTGCTCGCGGTGGGCGCGGCGTGTGCGCTGCGCGCGGTGAACCACTGGGTGCGGTGCGAGCGGGCCATGCGGCGCGGCGAGGACCTGCCGATGTCCCGGTTCCCGGTGGTGCTGAGTCTGGGGGTGGGGCTGGTCGCGGTGGCGATGGTGGTGGTCGTCCTGCTGGGCTGGACGAAGGGGCGGTGAGCGCTCCGGCCGACGCCGCGGACCGCGAGGGCCCCGAAGGCCGCGACGCGGGGCTGCAGCCCGAGCGGACCCGGCTCGCGTGGCGGCGTACGACGCTGTCGTGCGCGGTGGTGGCCGTACTGGCGCTGCGCCAGGCCCTGAACGCGGCGGGCGGCTCCCCCGTGGCGGTCACGGGGGTCGCGGTGATCGCGCTGTTCTGGCTGGCGTTCATGTGGGTGGCGCACCGGCGGGTACGGGAGCTTGCCGCGGCGCGGCCGGCCGGGTTCTCGGCGGGTGCGGCGCTGGCCGCTACGGCGTGCACGGTGGGCCTGGCGGTGTTCGCGATGGCCGTCATGGTGTGAGTCCGCGGCCCTCGGGGCGATCGGCCCCGCGCCCGCGGGCGTCCGGCTCCCGGCCCGGCGGCCGTAGGGCCACCCCTTAGGGGCACACCTGGGGCACACCCCCCTAATGGGGTACAGAGCGGATATTGCGGGTCGATCTGGACTACCCTCGGGCGTCATGACCACCATGCATCAGGAACACCCCACGCACGAGCACTCCCACGGCGCGGACTGCGGGCACACCCCGGTCCAGCACGGTGACCACGTCGACTACGCGCACGACGGACACCTGCACCGCGAGCACTCCGGCCACTGGGACGAGTGCGAGCCCTCCGGTCACGCCGAGCACGCCGCCCACGCGCACGCGCACGGCACGGACTGCGGGCACGACGCCGTCCGGCACGGTGACCACGTCGACTACCTGCACGACGGGCACCGGCACGCCGCGCACGACGGTCACTACGACGACCACTGACGCTCCCCGCCCTTCCCCGCCCTTCCCCCTTCCCCTCCCCCCGCGGCACGGTGACTGGCAGGATGCCGAAAGCCCGTCACCGCGACCCGGGGAGAGCGCAGATGACCGTGCAAGAGCCGTACCTCGTCCAGCCCGCCGACGGGGTGTACGCCTACGTGCAGCCGGACGGCGGCTGGTGCCTCAACAACGCCGGCTTCGTGACCGGCGGCGGCAGGACCCTGCTCGTCGACACGGCGGCCACCGAACGGCGGGCGCTGGCCCTGCGCGCCGCGGTACTGGCCGCGGGCGCGCCGCTCCCCCGCACGGTGGTCAACACCCACCACCACGGCGACCACACCTACGGCAACGGCGTGTTCGCCCCCGAGGCGCTGATCCTGGGGCACGACAACGCACGCTCCGAGCAACTCGCCGCCGGGCACCAGCTGGAGCTCATCTGGCCGTCGACCGACTTCGGCGCCGTAGAGATCACCGCACCCGATCTGACCTACAGCGACCGCATGACCCTGCACGTCGGCGAGACCGAGGTGCACGTCATCCACCCGGGCGTCGCGCACACCACGGGCGATTCCATCGTGTGGCTGCCCGAGCAGCGGGTCGTCTTCACCGGCGACCTGGTCTTCGCGGAGGGCACGCCGTTCCTGCCGATGGGCTCGCTGGCCGGTTCGCTCCGGGCGATGGAGCTGCTGCGCTCGCTCGGCGCGGAGACGGTCGTACCGGGACACGGGCCGCTGACGGATCCCGGCGCGTACGAGGCCACCGAGCGCTATCTGCGGTACGTGGCCGAGCTGGCCCGGGAGGGCCGCGGGAAGGGGCTGACCCCGCTGGAGGCGGCCCGGCAGGCCGACCTCGGGGAGTTCGCCGCCTGGCGGGAGAGCGAGCGGCTGGTGGCCAACCTGCACCGGGCCTACGCGGAACTGGCCGGGGAGCCCGAGGGGGCTCCGCTGGACTTCCTCACGGTGCTGCGGGACATGACGGTGATGAACGGCGGGACGCCGATCCTCTGCCACGCCTGACCGGACGGGGGGAGCGAAGAACGGGCTGAGGGTGGGGCGGGATGGACGCCGCTTCGGCTCAGGCACTGGACGACATACCGACTGGTCGGCATCATGGGTCGCGATCGTTCCGTCGTCGTCAACCCCGTACGGAGGCGCGCACCATGACCTCAGCCCCGGACCCGGCCCCCGCCCCGGATCCGTCCGCGGATCCGTCCGCGGATCCGTCCGCGGATCCGTCCGCGGATCCCGCCGCGGACCCCTCCGCCGCCGCCTCCGGTCCGCGGGGCCTCGACCTGGAGCGGCTGCGTGATCATCTCGACCGGGCGCGGCCGGGCCTCGTGGCCGGGCCGCTGACCGGCCGGCTGATCGAAGGCGGCCGCTCCAACCTCACGTACGAGGTGGGCGACGGGAGCTCCCGGTGGGTGGTGCGCCGGCCGCCGCTGGGGCACGTACTGGCCACCGCGCACGACATGCGGCGCGAACACCGGGTCATCGCGGCGCTCCACGGCACCGCCGTGCCGGTGCCCGAGCCGCTGCTGCTGTGCGAGGACGAGGCTGTGCTGGGGGCGCCGTTCTACGTGATGGAGTACGTGGACGGGGTGCCATACCGGACCGCCGGCGAGCTCGCCGCGCTCGGCCCCGAGCGGACCCGGCGCGCGGTGCTGGGCCTGGTGGACACCCTGGTCGACCTGCACGCGGTGGACCCCGAGGCGGTCGGCCTGGGCGATTTCGGGCGGCCCGAAGGTTTCCTGGACCGGCAGCTGCGCCGCTGGGGCAAGCAGCTGGCCGCCTCCCGGGGGCGTGAGCTCGCCGGCATCGACGAACTGCACGGCTCCCTCGGGCGCGCCCTGCCCGAGTCGCCCGCACCCACCGTGGTGCACGGGGACTTCCGGCTGGACAACGTGCTCATCGGGGGCCCCGACGACCGGATCCGGGCGGTGCTGGACTGGGAGATGTCCACGCTCGGCGATCCGCTGACGGACCTCGGGCTGCTGGTGATGTACAGCTCCGACCTGGGGCTGACCGATTCCCCGGTCAGCACGACGAGCGCGGCCCCCGGCCATCCGGCGCCCGCCGAGCTGATCGAGCGGTACGCGGCCCGCTCGGGCCGGGACGCCTCGCAGGTCTCCTGGTACACGGCCTTCGCCTGGTTCAAGCTCGCGGTGATTCTCGAGGGCATCCACTACCGCTTCACGCTCGGGCAGACCGTCGGCCCGGGCTTCGACCGGATCGGCGAGCTGGTCCCGGTCTTCATCGAGCACGGCCTGACCACCCTCCAGGAAGGCTGAGGAACCCCATGGATTTCGCATTCGACGCCCGCACCGAGGAACTCCGCGGACGGCTCCTCGCGTTCATGGACGAGTACGTCTACCCGGCGGAACCCGTCGCCGCCGAGCAGCGCGCGCGGCTGGCCTCGCCCTGGGACACCCCGGCCGTGTTCGGTGAACTGAAGGCCGAGGCGCGCCGTCAGGGGCTGTGGAACCTCTTCTTCGTGAACCAGCACGGCCTTCCGAACGCCGAGTACGGCGCCGGGCTGACCAACCTCCAGTACGCCCCGCTCGCCGAGATCACCGGGCGCAGCCCGCACCTGGCGCCGACGGCCACGAACTGCGCGGCCCCGGACACCGGGAACATGGAGCTGCTCTCGCAGTTCGGGAGCGAGCAGCAGAAGAAGCAGTGGCTGGAGCCGCTGCTGGCCGGGGAGATCCGGTCCGCGTTCGCGATGACCGAGCCGGAGGTGGCCTCCTCGGACGCCACGAACATCGAGACCCGCACCGAGCGTTCCGCGAGCGGGGACGAGTACGTGATCACGGGCCGCAAGTGGTTCATCTCCGGGGCCATGAACCCGGACTGCAAGATCTTCATCGTCATGGGCAAGACCGATCCCGGGGGCGCCGACCCGCGCCGCCAGCAGTCCATGATCCTGGTGCCCCGGGACACTCCGGGGGTCGAGATCCGGCGCGCGATGACCGTGTACGGGTACGAGGACCACGACCACGGCGGCCACGCCGAGGTCGTCTTCGACGGGGCCCGGGTCCCGGTGGGGAACCTGATCGGCGAGGAGGGCGGCGGCTTCGCCATCGCCCAGGCCCGCCTCGGGCCGGGGCGGATCCACCACTGCATGCGGCTCATCGGCATGGCGGAGCGGGCCATCGAGCTGATGTGCCGGCGCGCGGTGGGCCGTACCGCCTTCGGCAAGGAGCTGGCCGCGCAGGGCGTCGTACAGAACTGGATCGCGGACGCCCGGGTGACCGTGGAGCAGCTGAGGCTGCTGGTGCTGAAGACGGCCTGGCTGATGGACACGGCCGGCAACCGGGGCGCGCACACCGAGATCCAGGCCATCAAGATCGCGACCCCGCGGGCGGTGGTGCGGATCCTGGACGACGCGGTGCAGCTGCACGGCGCGGGCGGGGTGAGCCAGGACTTCCCGCTGGCGGAGCTGTGGGCGGCGGCGCGGACGCTGCGGCTGGCGGACGGGCCGGACGAGGTGCACCAGCGGTCGCTCGCACACCGGGAGCTGAAGCAGTACCGGTAGCCTCCGGCGGGCATGGCGGGCATGGCGGGGGACTTCGGTCCCACGGGAGCGGACCTTTAATGGTCCAGACCACTCGGGGAGTCCGATATATTCGGTATTTCCCCCAGTGAAAGTGCCCTCCGCCATGCCCAGCTCCACCCTGGCCCCCGCCGCCGCGCCGCACGCCACGGCCTCCCCCGTCACCGCGCCGCAGGTCATGGCCAACCCCGGCCCGCTCGGCCTGGCGGCGTTCGCCCTCACCACCTTCGTGCTCAGCCTCTTCAACTCGGGGCTGATCTCGAACGCCGCGCTCAGCGCCGTCGTACTGCCGCTGGCACTGTTCTACGGCGGCCTCGCGCAGTTCGTCGCGGGCATCATGGAGTTCCGCCGCGGCAACACCTTCGGGACCACGGCGTTCGTCTCGTACGGCGCGTTCTGGATGTCCTTCGCGGGCTACGTGAAGTTCGTCGTCCCGACGCTGCCGGCCGACCAGGCGCACGTGGCGACCGGCTGGTTCCTCGTGGCCTGGTTCATCTTCACCGCGTACATGTCGATCGCCGCCATGAAGCTGGACGTCGCGCACCGCGTGCTGTTCGTCTCGCTGGCGCTGACCTTCCTGTTCCTCGCCCTCGGTGACCTGGCGCAGAGCACGGCGCTGGGCCACACCGGCGGCTTCCTCGGCCTCTTCACCGCGGGCGTCGCCTGGTACATCTCCTTCGCCGTGATCGCCAAGGAGACCTGGGGCCGCGAGGTCGCACCGCTCGGCTAGGACGTCCCGTCCAGCACCTCACGGGACCGGAGGAGATCGGCGATCAGCCGGTCGATCCGGTCCCGTTCCGCTGTTCGGCCCGCTACGGGCGCAGCGCCCGCATCAAGAGGTCCGCGAGGTGGTCGGCCACCTGCTGCGGCGTGAGCTGGCCGTCCTCGCGATACCAGGTCGACAGGTGGTGGACGGAGCCGAAGTGGTAGTCCACCACCAGGTCGGCCGGGGTGGCGTCGGAGAAGACCCCGGCGGCCTGGCCCTCCTCGACCAGGGCGCGGAAGCGCTCGTGGTAGCGCCGGCGCTCCGCGCGGACCTGCTTGAACTTCTCGGGGCTGAGCTGGTGCATGGAGCGGAAGAAGATCGCCGCGTCGTCCAGGTTCTCGATCGTGGTGACCACGACGTCGGCGGCCGCGGCGCGCAGCCGCTCCTCCACCGGTGCGTCGGAACCGGCCACCGCGTCGAGCCGCTGCTGCTGGAGCCGCAGCATGCGCGCGTACACCTCGTGCAGCAGGTCGTCCTTGGATCCGAAGTAGTGGTACAGCGCGCCCTTGGTGACCCCGGCCGCCTCGACGATCTCCTGGACCGAGGTCCGGTCGTAGCCCTGCTCGGCGAACAGCCTGGTCGCGACGGCGAGCAGCCGGCGCGGTACCGGGGCCTCGTGCGCCCCGACGGTCTCCGTCGTGGTCTTGGCGGCCATGGCTGTCGCCTCCCTTTCGTGGTTCTCGCGTGTGGGGTGCCGTGCGGACGTGGTCCGGCCGTTTTCAGCCGTGGTTCAGGTCGCGCAGCTCCCGTCGCAGGATCTTGCCACTGGTCGTCTTGGGAAGGACAGGCAGGATCTCCACCCGGCGCGGGTATTTGTACGCGGCGAGTCGCTCGGCGCAGTACGCGGACAGTTCCGCGGGGTCGGCCGCGGTCCCGGGGCGCAGGCTGACGTAGGCCTTCACGCTCTCCCCGCGGTAGGGGTCCGGGATGCCGACGACGGCCGCTTCGCGCACGGCGGGGTGGGTGTAGAGCACGTCCTCGACCTCGCGCGGCCAGACCTTGAAACCGGAGGCGTTGATCATGTCCTTCTTGCGGTCGACCACGTAGAGCCAGCCCTCGGGATCCATGAACCCGACGTCTCCGGTGCGCAGTTCTCCGCCGGGGAAGGCCTTGGCGGTGTCGGCGAGCAGGCCCCAGTAGCCGGGGACGACCTGCGGTCCGCGTACGGCTATCTCCCCGGTCTCCCCGAAGGGGACCTCGGCGCCGCTCTCGTCGAGGATCCGTACGAGGGTGTCGGCGCCGGGCACGCCCACCGAGAGGGTGCCCGAGGCGGGGTCCACGGGGGCTTCGTGGTGCACGGGCACGGAGGCGCAGGGGGCGGTGCACTCGGTGAGGCCGTAGCCGTTGCGCAGGTAGAAGCCGTAGGTGGCGCGCAGGCGTTCGACCAGGGCGGGCGGCAGCGGGGCGCCGCCGGAGGAGACCACCTGGAAGGAGGCAAAGTGGTCCGGGGTGGCCGCGGGGTGGGCGGCGAGCGCCATGAAGGCGGTGGCCGGGCCCACGGTGTAGGCGGGGCGGTGTTCGAGGAAGGCGTCGAGGACGGCTCCGGCGTCGAAGCGGTGGGCCAGGACCAGGGTGCCGGCGTTGACGAAGCAGGCGGCGAGCTCGCACACCATGCCGGTGATGTGGAAGAGCGGGGCGAGCGCGAAGTAGCCGGCGCCTTCGGGGAGGGGGTGCCCGGTCACCTGGCGCACGGCGTTGTGGGTGAGCGCGCCGTGGGGGTTCATGGCGCCCTTGGGGGTGCCGCTGGTGCCGGAGGTGTAGCTGATGAGGGCGGTGTCGGCGGCCTTGAGCTCCGGAACGGGCGGGGCGGGGCGGCCCCGGTGGGCCACGGCGTGGAGGTCGGCGGCGTCGGCCGCCTGCTCCGGGCGGCCCGGCGCGAGGACCCGTACGTCGTCGCGGGTCTGGAAGTCCAGGTCGCAGGCGGTCAGGACGGTGCGTACGGCGGTCCCCCGTGCGGCCCCGCGCACGTACGCGGACCAGGCGCGGGCCTCGCAGACCAGGGCGGTGGCCCCGGAGTCGCGCAGGATGTGGCCGACCTCGCCGGACTTGTACATGGGGTTGAGCGGGACCACGACCGCCCCGGCCTTCCAGGCGGCCAGGACGGCGAGCACGAAGTGCGGGGTGTTCTGGAGCATGACGGCGACCCGGTCCCCGCGGCGGATGCCGTCGGCGGCGAGGTGACCGGCGAGGGAGTCGGAGAGCGCGTCGGCCTCGGCGTAGGTGAGGCGGCCGTCGAAGTAGGCGAGCGCGGTGTGCCCGGGGGCGCGGGCGACGGCTGCCCGGAAGGCGTGCAGCACGCTGGGCGGGGGCTCGATCGGGGCCCGCTGGACCGGGGAGAGCAGGCCCAGCCAGGGCTTGGCGGCGTAGCGGGAGGGCGGGGCGGGCGCGGCCGGGGGTGTCGGGTCTGCGGTCACCGGGTTTCCCACTTGCGCTGGAGGTGGTTCATGCCGCTCAGCCAGCGGTCCGGGTCAGTGGCGCGGGACGCGTAGAAGTCCGCGACCTCGGGGTGCGGGAGGATCAAGAACCGGCCCTTCTCCATGCCGTCGAACAGTGCGTCCGCGACCGCTTCCGGCTCGATCGCGGTCGGCGCGAGGACCAGCTCGCCCGCCGATCCGGCGGCGGTGAGCATGTCGGTCCGGACCCCCTGCGGGCAGATGGCGTGGACCTGGAGCCCGCGGTGGCGGTAGGTCAGCGAGAGCCATTCCGCGAAGGCGAGCGCGCCGTGCTTGGTGACACTGTACGGGGCCGCTCCGATCATGGTCAGCAGCCCTGCGGCCGAGACGGTGGACACGAACCGGCCGCTCCCGCGCTCCAGCCAGTCGGGCAGCAGCAGCCGGGCGGCACGGACGTGGGCCATGACGTTGGTGTCCCAGGCCGCCTCCCAGACGGCCTCGTCGGCGAAGGCGTCGCCGCCGGAGGCGAGGCCCGCGTTGGCGCAGTAGACGTCCACGGTGCCGCCGAGCGCCTCGCGGGCCTGCGCGACCACGGCCGAGGCGTCCCCGGGCACCGCGACGGCGCGGGCGCCGATCGCCTCGGCGACGGAGGCGGCCTTGACGGGGTCGAGGTCGTTGACCGCGACGGTCGCCCCCTCGGCGGCGAAGCGGTGCGCGAGGGCGGCTCCGATGCCGCCGCCCGCGCCGGTGACGACGACTCGCTGGTCCTGGAACGCGTTCACGGGTCCGCCCTTCGTGTGGTGGTGCCTTGGGTGCCTCGGCGCCCTGTGGCGCTGCGCCGCCTGCCGGAACACCGGCAGACTAACCAGTCGGTATGTCCGGGTGGAAGAGTGCGGAGCCCTACTTTGGCGCGATGACGCTGTCGCGACGCGGGTTGCTGGGTCTGGCCGGAGCGGCGGGGGCCGCGGGCGCCCTGGGGGCGGGAGTCCCCGGGACGGGAGCTGCGGGGACGGGAGCTGCGGCGATGCCGTCGCCGGGCGTGGCCGCCGGGCGGGTGCGGACCGGGTTCGAGCGGCTCGCCGCGGACGGGTACGCCGTACTGGCCGGGCAGCGGGTCGGGGTGGTCACCAACCCGACGGGGATCACCGCGGACGCCCGCCACCTGGTCGACGTACTGCACGCGGACGCGGGCGTGAACCTGGTCGCGGTGTTCGGACCCGAGCACGGCTTCCGGGGTACGGCCCAGGCGGGCGGTTCGGAGGGGGCCGGGCGGGATCCTGCGACCGGGCTGCCCGTGTACGACACGTACGACAAGAGCGGGCAGCGGCTCGCGGACGTCTTCACGGCGGCCGGGGTCGACACCGTCGTCTTCGACATCCAGGACGTCGGCGCCCGCTTCTACACGTACATCTGGACCCTCTACGACTGCATGCGTGCGGCCGCGCTCGCCGGCAAGGCGGTGGTGGTGCTGGACCGCCCCAACCCGGTCGGCGCCCGGCGGGCGGCCGGGCCCGTCCTGCAGCGCCCGTACGCGAGCTTCGTGGGCCGGGAGCCGATCGCGCTGGCGCACGGGATGACGGCGGGCGAGCTGGCCGGGCTCTTCGCGGGCGAGTTCCTGCGGGCGGCCGGCGCCGCCCCGCGGCTGGAGGTGGTGCGGATGGCGGGGTGGCGGCGGGAGTCCTTCTTCGAGGAGACCGGGCTGCCCTGGGTGCCGCCGAGCCCGAACATGCCGACGCCGGGCACGGCCCTGGCGTACGCCGGGACCTGTCTGTTCGAGGGGACGAACCTGTCGGAGGGACGCGGTACCACCACCCCCTTCGAGCTGGTCGGCGCGGAGGGTGTGGACCGGCGGTGGGCGGAGGCGGCGAACGCGCTGGAGCTGCCCGGAGTGTGGTTCCGGGAGGCCTATTTCACGCCTTCCTTCTCCAAGCACGCCGGCAGGACCTGCGGCGGGGTCCGGCTGCTCGTCCACGACCGGGAGGCCTTCGATCCGGTACGGGCCGGGATCGGGCTGCTGGTCACCGCGCGGCGCGCGTGGAGCGGCTTCGCGTGGCGCTCCGACCAGTGGATCGACCGGCTCACGGGCTCGGACCGGGTCCGGCGGATGGTCGACGCCGGGGCGGGCGTCGAGGAGGTCGCGGGTGACTGGGCAGCGGGGCTGGCCGCCTTCGCGGCGGTACGGGAGGAGTACCTGCTGTATCCGTGAACCGGTGGGTGCGCAGGGGCTGGCCGGGCGGCCCGTTCCGCAGGATGCTGCGGGGCAGGGACACGGCGTGGAGGGGGACGTCATGGTGCACATCGGCGGGGCGGTGCCTGCGGCGGCGACGAGGACGGCGGTGGGGATCGGGGCCCGGCCGTACGTGGAGCTGACCTTCGACGCGCAGGGCGACGCGGGCCCGGGCGCGCGGGAGGCGGTCTTCGGCATCGAGGCCACGGACCTGCTGGTCTTCGCCCACGGATGGAACTCCGACCGGTCCACCGCGATCCGGCTCTTCGACCGGTTCTACGCCCCCTTCGCGAATCTGGTGGGGACCGGGGTACGGCTGGGGTACGTGGGGGTGGTGTGGCCCTCGATCCGGTTCTCGGACGAGCCGATACCCGACTTCGAGGCCCGGGGCGCTCTGGACGGTGCCGGAGGCGGTGGCGGGGAGCCGGGCCACGGAGCGGCCCTGGACCCGGCCACTCGGCGGGCCCTCGGGGCGTTCTGGCCGGGCCGGGCGGCGGAGCTGGACCGGATCGCCGAGCTGCTGGAGGAACGGCCCACGCGGGAGGGCGACTTCACCGAGTTCGGCGCGCTCGTACGGGAGCTGGCCGGGGTCGACGGGGTGGGCACCGGCGACGATCTGGCGGCGGCCTTCGCCCCGCGCGAGGTGCCGGACTTCCTCAGCGGGGACGTGCTGCGGGTGTGCCGGGAATTCACCGAGGCCCTGGCAGAGGCGGGCGCCACGCTCCCCGGGGACCGGCCGGACTCCCCCCGGGGACTTTCGGACGGAGGGGCCTCGGCCGGCGGTGGGGCCTCGGCCGGCGGTGGGGCGCGGACGCTGTGGAACGGCGCCAAGGAGGTGCTGCGCCAGGCCACGTACTACCAGATGAAGGCGCGGGCCGGGGTGGTCGGCGAGCACGGCCTCGGGCCGCTGCTGGCGGAGCTGGCCGGTCGCCGCCCGGCCCTGCGGGTGCACCTCATCGGGCACAGCTTCGGCGGCCGGGTGGTCTCCTTCTCGCTGCGCGCGCTGCCGTCCGGAGCGCGGAACGTGAAGTCCCTGACCATCCTCCAAGGGGCCTTCTCCCACTACGCGTTCGCCGACAGCCTGCCGCACGACCGGGGGCGCGCAGGCGCCCTGCGCGGACTGCAGGGCCGGGTCGACGGACCGCTGACGGCCTGCCATTCCCCCTACGACTCCTCCCTCAAGGTGTTCTACCCGCTGGCCTCCCGGATGGCCGGCGATTCGGCCGGTCTGCTGGGTTTCGACGAGCGGTGGGGCGCGATCGGGCACGACGGCGTACGGGGGGTGCCGGGAACCCCCCGGCTGACGCTGGACGCGGCGCTGCGGGACGGCCTGCCCGCGGCGGGCTGCGTGAGCGTGGACGCGGGCTCCGTGGTCCGGCGCGGCGGAGCCCCCTCGGGGGCGCACAGCGACATCTGCCACGAGGAGCTGGCCCGGCTGGTGGTGGCCGCGGGGCGCATGGGGCGCTGAGTTCCGGCCACGTGCCACCCGTACGCCTCGACCGCCCCCGCATGCGCCCGCACCGGGCCGGGCATGTTGGGCACACGGCGCCGGTCCTGTGGCGAACACAGCGCGTCGGGCACGGCGCCCGGTGCTGGGCGCCCGGCGGAGGTGAAGGTGTGATGGCGGGATTCCGGAGTCTGGCCCATCAGGTGCGCGACACACGCAACGACGGGGCGCTGCGGCGCCATTCGCTGCGGCGCTGCCTGGAGCGGTTCGCCCCGTACGGGCACCGCGCGACCTGGTGGCACCTGTGCGACCGGCACGGGATCGGCCCCGAGGACCGGGCGGCGGACCCCTCGCGGCTGGTGGCCGCGCTGGATGAGCTGGAGGAGGCGCGGGCGGTCTGGCTGGAGTACGAACGGCAGTTCGCGGAGCGTCGGCGGCGCGAGAAGCACGACGGGCTGCGCCGGCCCGAGTGGGCGTGGAGCGGCAGCGGGGACGCGGTGGTGCGGTGCGCCGATCCGGGCGTGCGGCCGCAGGGGGCGCTGGGCGAGGTGCTCAGACGGCTGGTGGAGGCACTGGAATCGGAGCCGGGGACGGGGTGCCCGGTGTGCGGGGCGCGGGAGTTGCACTGGCCGGCGCCGTCGGGGGCGGCAGCCCGGGCTTCGGCCGTCGGGCCGGGTGGCGGGACGGGCGGTGGGACAGGCGGGGCCGGTGGCGGGCCCGCCGGGGCTTCGGCCGTCGGGTGGGCGTGGGACGGGCCGGTGTGCGCGGGCTGCGGAATCGTGGTGCCTAGACCGGCGCTCGCGGACACGGCGCTACAGGCGGCGGATCTGGCGGGGGCGGCGTGAGCGACGGCGACATGACCGGTGGCGGCGCGAGCGGGGGCGGCGCGATCGGTGGCGGCGTGAGCAGGGCGGGCGCGTGAGCAGGGCGGGGGCGGGGCCGACCCTGGTGGTGTCGCTGAACGGTTCCCGGAGCGCCGCCGACGGCTCGGCCGTCCCGATGAGCCCCGAGGACCTGGTGGACGCCGCGCTGGCGGCGGTGGCTGCCGGGGCCCGGGAGGTGCTGGTCCATCCCCGCACCCCGTGCGGGCGCGAGAGCCTCTCCCCCCGGGTGGTCGGGCCGCTGCTGGAGGCCCTGCGCGACGCGGGCCTCGGGGCCGGCGGCAGGGTCCGGGGCGGTCCCGGGCCCGGTGACGGGGTGGCGCTCTCCGTGGCCGTGAGCGTGGGGGCCGAGCCGGATCACGCGGGGCGGCTGGCGCGGGTGCGGAGCTGGACGGTACTGCCCGACCGGGCGGTGGTGCGTTTCGCGGAGCCGGGAGCGCGGGAGCTGGCCGAGGCGCTGCTGGAGCGCGGGCCGGCGGTGGACGCCGAGGTCGCGGTGCGCGGAGCGGCGGTGGGCGCCGGGGCTGCGTTGCGCAGGCTGGCCGTGAACGCCGAGGCCGCGGCGGACGGGCTGGCGGTGGACGTCAAGGTCGCGGCGGACGGGCCGGCGGTGGATGCTCAGGACGCGATGGGCCGGCCGGCCATGGGCGCCGGGGGCGCGGTGTGCGGGCCGGCAGGGGATGCGGGGGTCGCCGAGGGCGGGCCGGCAGGGGATGCAGGGGGCGCGGCGGACGGGCCGACGGTGGACGCCGAGGATGCGATGGGCCGGCCTGCGGTGGGCGCCGTGGGCGGGGGTGCCGGCTCGGTCGCTCGGTTTCTCGCCTGGCCGGTACGGGAGCCCGCGCGGGTCCGGCTGGCGGTCGAGCTGGCTTCCGCCGACCCGGGTCCGGTCGCCGAGCTGCTGCGCCGGCTGCCGCCCGTGCCGGTGCTGCTGTTCGGGCGGGAGGAGGCCGCCTGGCCCGCGCTGCGGCTGGCCGCTCGGTACGGCACCGGGGCGCGGATCGGCGTAGGAGACGTGCTGCACCTGCCGGACGGCCGGGCGGCACGCTCGAACGCCGAACTGGTCGCGGCGGCCGCCCGCGCGCGGGAGGTCACAACAGCCGGGAGCCGGTGATGCGTTCGCCGAAGACGTCGTCCGGGTTGGAGAGCGCACAGTTCTCCAGGGAGAGGCATCCGCAGCCGATGCAGTCGGTCAAGTGATCGCGCAGGCGACCGAGTTGGGCAATGCGACGGTCGAGCTCGCCACGCCAGCTCTCGGAGAGCCGGGCCCAGTCCTCGCGGTTGGGGGTGCGCCCTTCGGGGAGTTGGGCGAGGGCGTCGCGGATGCTGGCCAGGGGGATGCCGACGCGCTGGGCGGCCCGCACGAACGCCACGCGGCGCAGCGCGTCGCGGGTGTAGCGGCGCTGGTTGCCGGAGGTGCGGCGGCTGCTGATCAGGCCCTTGGCCTCGTAGAAGTGCAGCGCGGAGACGGCCGCGCCGCTGCGGGCGGACAGCTGGCCGACGGTGAGCTCGTGGACCTTCTCGGGAATCTGCGGCACACCGCCGAGGGTAATCGGCCGGGCCGGGATTCGGGGCCGGGCACGTCGTTGACAGATCCATGACGGCCCCAGCATGCTGAGCAAGCGCTTATTCGCCAGGGAGAGGTACGGGTATGTCCGAGCCGAGGATCTTCACGTCCGCCGAGGAGCTCACCGCCGGGATCGGCGCACCGCTCGGCCCGAGCGAGTGGCTGGAGGTGGACCAGAAGCGGATCGACCTCTTCGCGGACGCCACCGGGGACCACCAGTGGATCCACGTGGACCCGGAGCGGGCGGCGTCCGGACCCTTCGGCTCCACCATCGCGCACGGATACCTCACGCTGTCGCTGCTGCCGAGCCTGGTGCCGCAGATCATGCGGGTCGAGGGCATGAAGATGGGCATCAACTACGGGCTCGACAAGGTGCGTTTCCCTGCGCCGGTGCCGGTCGGGTCGCGGCTGCGAGCGACCGCACTGATCACCGAGGTCGTGGAGGCGGGCGGCGGCGTGCAGGTGTCGGCCACCGTGACCGTCGAGATCGAGGGCGGCGCGAAGCCGGTGTGCGTGGCGGAGTCGGTGTCCCGCTACTACTTCTGAGCCACTGCGCAGCTACTGCTCGCGACCCACTACCGGGCCGTGCCCGGCGCATCGGCCGCGCCGGAGCCCGCGCCCACCATGCGGAGCACGAGGCCGGCGTAGAGCGCGCCGACCTCGTCGGGCGTACGGCGGCCGTCCGCGCTGAACCAGCGGGCGACGTCGATGCAGAGCGACAGCACGGCGAGGGTGGTGCCGGGGACGTCCGGGACGAAGAACTCCCCGGACGCGACACCGTCGGCGAGGATGCGGCGGATGGCCGCGTCGCTCTGCCGGCGCAGGGCCACGATCTCGGAGCGGTGCTCCGGAGCGAGGGCGTCGAGCTCGTACTGGACCACGCGCGCGGTGGTGTGGTGTGCCGCGTGCCAGCGCACGAAGGACCGTACGGCCGCGTCGAGCCGCTCGGCGGCGCTGCCGGGGCCACCGGCGGCGGTGTCCAGGATCTCCAGGGCCTTGTCGTGGCCGATCCGGCTGATCCGGTGGAGCAGCTCTTCCTTGGTCTTGTAGTGGATGTAGAGCGCGGCCGGGCTCATGCCGGCCCGTCCCGCGATGTCCCGCGTGGTGGTGGCGTGGTACCCGCGCTCGGCGAAGGCCTCCACTGCGGCGACGAGCAGCCGCCGCGCGGCGTCGGGGGTGACCTCCGACCACGGCCGGTAGCCGCCGGTCTCCTCCACGCTGTCCATCGCTCGCTCACCCTCTTCGGCCGGTAGGAATGAACACCTTACCTGAGGGTGAGCAAGCGCTTAGCGATCCTGGGAGGTGGGCTGCTCGGGGCGGCGAAGGGGTCGTAGCTCGTCATGATCTTCTCCATCCGGGCCTGGTCGACCCGGGTGACGATCTGGGTGACCTCCTGGCGGTCGCGGATCACCTTGGCGAGGGTGAAGGCCGAGGTGGTGAGGTAGAGGACGGCGATGCCGAGGAAGGCGCGCACCCAGCCGTCGGCCTCCATGTTGTAGATCCCCAGGGCGACCGCGCCGATGGCGACGCCGAAGGAGGCGACGGCCTGGCCGTAGTAGGCACCCGTGTTCTGCTGCTTGACCGGTGTCTCGTTCATGGGTCCAGCATCGGGCGGGCCGGGCCCCGGCACATCCGCGCGCGTACTCACGTACGTACTCAGAAACTTCGGGGGCTCAGAAGCTTCAGGGGCTCAGAAGCTTCAAGGCCACAGGAGCTTCAGGGCCTCAGAAAGCCGAAACCCCGGTGCGGGCACGGCCGATGAGGAGTTTCTGGATCTGGCTGGTGCCCTCGTACAGGGTCATCACGCGGGCGTCGCGCAGGAGCTTGCCGGCCGGGTACTCGTCGATGTAGCCGTAACCGCCGTGCACCTGCAGGGCGTTGCTCGCGGCGCGGACGGCGGCTTCGGAGGCGAAGAGCTTGGCGGTGGAGGACTCGGTGGCGAAGGGCAGTCCGCGGTCGATCAGATCGGCCACCCGCCAGGTCAGCAGCCGGGCCGCGTCCACGTCGACGGAGATGTCGGCGATCAGCTCCTGGACCAGCTGGTGGTGGGCGATCGGCTTGCCGAACTGCTCGCGCTGGGCGGCGTAGGAGACGGCCGCGTCCAGCGCGGCCTGGGCGATGCCGACACAGCCCGCGGCGACGGACATCCGGCCCTTGGCGAGGGCCGACATGGCGACGGAGAAGCCCTTCCCCTCGGGGCCGAGCATCGCGGAGGCCGGCACGCGCACGCCGTCGAGGGAGAGTTCGGCGGTGGCCTGGCCGCGCAGGCCCAGCTTGCCGTGGATCTCGCGGCGGGTCAGGCCCGGCGAGTCGGTGGGCACGAGGAAGGCGGAGATTCCGCGGTGGCCGGGGTCCTCGTTCGTGCGGGCGAAGAGCAGGACCACGTCGGCCCAGGTGCCGTTGGTGATGAACATCTTGCTGCCGCTGATCACGTACGAGTCGCCCTCGCGCCGGGCTCGGGTGGTCAGGGCCGCGGCGTCGGAGCCCGTTCCGGGCTCGGTGAGGCCGAAGCAGCCGAGGGCTTCGCCGGAGCACAGGCGGGGCAGCCAGGCGCGCTTCTGCTCCTCGCTCCCCCAGGCGGCGACGGTCTTGGCGACCAGGCCCAGGGAGACGGAGACGATGCCGCGCACGGCGGAGTCCCCGCGGCCGAGCTCCTCGGTGACCAGGACGTAGGAGAGGTGGTCTCCGCCGGAGCCGCCGTACTCCTCGGGGACGGTCAGGCCGAGGAAGCCGACGGAGCCGAGCTTCTTCACGACGGCCCGGTCCACGCTCTCGGCGCGGTCCCACTCGGCGGCGTACGGAGCGATCTCGCGCTCCGTGAACGCGCGGGCGAGATCACGGACGGCTGACTGCTCCTCGCTGAGTTCCAGATTCACCGGGCACCTCCTGGTGGGGACGGGATCGGACGGGGTTAATTACCACTGCTAGTTTAAATCTGGCAGGCCTTACTATGTGGCGCATGGCCAGACCGCGCAAGCCCCTTCTCAGCAGATCGCTCATCGTCGAGGCGGCGGGTGCACTGGTGGACGCCGAGGGGCTGGAGGCCGTTTCGACGCGGCGGCTGGCGGCGGCGCTGGGGGTCAGCGGGCCTTCTCTGTACAACCACTTCCGCACGAAGGACGAGATCCTGGACGCGGTCGCGGACGCGGTGAGCGCGCGGGTCGACCTGTCGATGTTCGAGGCAGAGGACGGCCGGGAGTGGCAGGTCGCGCTGCGCGACTGGGCACACTCCTACCGGGCCGCCCTGTCCGACCATCCGAACATCGTGCCGGTGCTGGCGCGCGGCCCGGGCCGCAGGCCGGCCGGTCTGCGGGTCGCGGACGCCGTGTACGGCGCCATGACGGCGGCCGGCTGGCCGCCGGCGCAGGCGACCCGGATCGGGGCGCTGATGCGGTACTTCATCCTCGGCTCGGCCGTGAGTTCCTTCGCCCGGGGTTTCGTGGACGACGAGACGGCATACGACCCGGCCGACTACCCGCACCTGGGCCAGGCCCACCTGCTGGCGGAGCGGCAGCGCGAGGTGGACGAGGGCGCCTTCGAGACGGGCCTGGCGGCGCTGCTGGACGGCCTGGCCCTCCAGTACGCGGCGCTGCGGGAGACGGCCTGACGCCGCCTGACGGGAGGCCCGCACCGAGCGGGCCTCCCGTACGGGCAGGCGGCTAGAAGACCACCAGCGAGCGGCCGCCCTTGCCCGCCAGCATCGCGTCGAAGGCCGCCGGGATGCCGTCGAGGGTGATCCGGTCGGTGACCAGGGCTCCGAGGTCGAGGCGGCCCGCGCGGACGTGTGCGGCGATCACCGGGAGGTCGCGGGCGGGGTCGCTGTTGCCGTAGACGCAGCCGGTGAGGGTGCGGGCGAAGTGGAAGATCTCCAGAGCGTGGAAGGTGACCTGCTGATCCTTGCCACCGATACCGACGACCGTCGTGCGGCCGCCGCGCCGGGTGGATCCCCAGGCGCCCCGGATGCTCTGCGCCCGGCCGACGCACTCGATGGCCACGTCCACGCCGTGGCCGCCGGTGAGTGCGCGGATGTCCTTGGCCGTGTTCTCGGAGGTGAGCAGGAACTCCGTGGCACCGGCCGCCCGGGCCAGTTCCTCCTTGTCCGGGGAGACGTCCACGGCCACGATCGGGCCCGCCATCGCGACCCGGGCCGCCTGAAGGGCGACCAGACCCACGCCGCCGACTCCGAAGACGGCCACCGACTCGCCGGGGCGGACCTGGGCGCTGTGGTGGACGGCTCCGTAGCCGGTGAGGACCGCGCAGCCGAGCAATGCGGCCTCGGCGAGCGGGATCCCCGCGGGGGCGGGCAGGACGCAGTTGGCCGCGACGACCGTCTCCTCGGCGAAGGCGGCCACGTTCAGCCCGGGGTGCAGCTCGACCCCTTGGGCGTCGTGGGCGTACACCGCCCCGATCCCGGCGAGCGCGTTGGCGCAGAGCCAGACCTCGCCGATCGTGCAGTGGTGACACTGCCCGCAGGACGGGGCCCAGTTGAGCACCACCCCGTCGCCGGGCGCGACGTGGGTGACCCCTTCGCCGACGGCGAGGACCGTGCCCGCGCCCTCGTGGCCGAGGACTGCGGGTACGGGCACCTTCATGGTCCCGTTGGTGAGGGAGATGTCGGAGTGGCAGACCCCGGCGGCGGCGAGCCGCACCCGGACCTGGCCGGGGCCGGGCTCGGGCAGCACGATGTCCCGGATCTCCAGGGGGGCTCCGACGGCGGGCAGGATGGCGGCGCGAACCATGATCGTCGTCTCCGTGTGTGCGGTTGCGGGGCTGGACTGTGCGGTTGCGGGGCCGGGCTGTGCGGTTGCGGGGCCGGACTGTGCGGTTGCGGGTCTAGAACTGCAGGGACTTGGTCTGCAGGAACTCGGCGAGGCCGTGCGGGCCAAGCTCGCGGCCCACGCCCGACTTCTTGTACCCGCCGAAGGGCGCGAGCGGGTTGAAGCGGCCGCCGTTGATGTCCACCTGGCCGGTGTCCATCAGGCGGGCGAACGCGACGGCCGTCTCCTCGTCCGCCGCCCAGACCGCCCCGCCCAGCCCGTAGTCGGTGCCGTTCGCGATGGCCAGGGCCTCGTCCTGGTCTCCGTAGGGAAGGATCGACAGCACCGGGCCGAAGATCTCCTCCCGGGCGATGGTCATGTCGGGCGTGACGTCGGCGAACACGGTCGGGGCGATGAAGTACCCCTGCTCGTGCGGGGCCTCAGGCCCGCCCGCGACGAGGCGCGCGCCCTCCTCCACGCCCTGGGTGATGAAGCCGCGGACGCGGTCGCGCTGTTTGGCGCTGACGACCGGGCCGAGGCGGGTGCCCGGGTCGAGGGGGTCACCGGAGGCGTACTTGGCCGCGGCGGCGGCCGCGAGGGAGACCGCCTCCTCGTAGTCGTCCCGGTGGACGAGCATGCGGGTGAGCGCGTTGCAGCTCTGGCCGGAGTTGTTCATGACGTGGCCCACGCCCGAGGCGACGGCCTTGGCGAGGTCGGCGCCGGGCAGGATGACATTGGCCGATTTGCCGCCCAGTTCCAGGGCTACCCGCTTGACGGCGGCGCCGGCGGTGGCACCGATCTGCTTGCCGACGGCGGTGGAACCGGTGAAGGAGACGAGGTCGACTTCCTCGTGCGCGGCCAGGGCCTGGCCGGCGACCACGCCGGTGCCGGTCACCAGGTTGAAGACCCCGGCCGGGATCCCCGCCTCGTGCACGGCTTCGGCGAAGAGCTGTGCGGTCAGCGGGGTGTCCTCGGCGGGCTTGAGGACGATGGTGCAGCCTGCGGCGAGAGCGGGTGCCACCTTGGCAACGATCTGGTGCAGCGGGTAGTTCCAGGGGGTGATCGCCCCGACGACGCCGACCGGCTCCAGCAGCACGGTCGAGTTCCCGATCCGCTCCTCGAAGGCGTACGAGGCCCCGAGCTCGGCGTACGAGGAGGCCACGGCGATCGGCGCCCCGACGTGGACCATCTCCGAGAACCCCAGCGGCGAGCCCAGCTCGGCGGTGATCGTCTCGGCTATCTCGGACTTGCGGGCGACCAGCACGTCGCGCAGGGCCCCGATGAGGGCGGCCCGCTCGGCCGGAGCGGTGGCCGCCCAGGCCGGGAAGGCCGCGCGGGCCGCTCGTACGGCCGCGTCCACGTCCTCGGCCGTGCCGGCCGGAACCGAGGCGATGGGCTGCTCGTCGGCCGGGTTGAGGACCTCGATGCGGCCTTGGCCGAGGGCGGCCCGCCACTCGCCGCCGATGTACATCCCGTCATGGGCCTTCATGGCAATCCTCCCGAGCACGCGCGAGCGCGTGGACCTGTAGACCGATGGACCGGTGGAGCGCTGTGGATCTGACGTCGCCACCACCCTACAAACTAGCGTCGGTAGTTTTGTGTGCGCCAGGGGCGGAGGGGATCAGATGATGCCGAAAAGCATCCCTGCCGCCAGGACCACCAGGGAGGTCAGCGCCGCCCATTTCACGGTGAACCGGGTGTGGTCGCCGAACTCGACCTTGGCCATGCCGACGAGGACGTAGACGGCCGGCACGAGCGGGCTCGACATGTGCAGGGCCTGCCCGACCAGGGAGGCGCGGGCGATCTCGAGCGGGGAGACCCCGTGGGCGGCGCCGGCCTCGGCGAGGACCGGCAGGACGCCGAAGTAGAAGCCGTCGTTGGACATGAAGTAGGTGAGGGGCAGGCTGAGCAGGCCGGTGACCAGGGCCATGTGCGGGCCCATGCCCTCGGGGATGGCGCCGACGAGCCAGTCGGCCATGTGCTTGACCATGCCGGTGCCGGTGAGGACGCCGGTGAAGACGGCGGCGGCGAAGACCATGCCGGCGACGTTCAGGACGTTCTCGGCGTGGGCGGCGATCCGGGCCTTCTGGTCCGGCATGTGGGGGAAGTTGACGGTGAGGGCGAGGGCGGCCCCGAGGAGGAAGAGCACCGGGATCGGGAGCAGTTCCATGATCATGGCGGTGAGCAGGGCGACGGTGAGGCTCGCGTTGAACCAGTAGAGGCGGGGCCGCAGGGTCGGGCGGTTCGGGTCCAGGCCCTGGAAGCCCTCTTCGCCGGGGGTGGTGTCCCCGGTGGGGGTGGCGCCCTCGGTGGGGGTGGGCGGGGTGGACGCCTCGGAACCGGTGGGCGCTTGGGAACCCCCTGCGCTCCCGGCGGCGGTCGTGGCCTTGCCGGCCGCGACCAGGAGTTCCCCGGCCGGCTCCGCCGACCGCTCGGTGTCGGCGGGGAGGGTCAGCAGGCCGAGGCGGCGGCGTTCCTTGAGGCCGAGGACGTAGGCCAGGGCGAAGACGAAGAGCAGGCCCACGGCGAGCGCGGGGATCATCGGTACGAAGATGTCGGCGGCGTCGAGCTTGAGCGCGGTGGCAGCGCGGGCTGTGGGGCCGCCCCAGGGCAGGGTGTTCATGACGCCGTTGGCGGTGGCCGCGACTCCGGTCATCACCACCAGGCTCATGCCGAGGCGCTTGTAGAGCGGGTACATCGCAGAAACAGTGATCATGAAGGTGGTCGAGCCGTCGCCGTCGAGCGAGACGATGGCGGCGAGGACGGCGGTGCCGACCACCACGCGCATCGGGTCGGCCCTGCAGAAGCGCAGGATGCCGCGCACGATCGGGTCGAAGAGGCCGACGTCGATCATCACGCCGAAGTAGACGATGGCGAACATGAGCATGGCGGCGGTCGGCGCGAGCTTGCCGACTCCGTCGATGACGTAGCCGCCGAGCTGCGCGCCCTGTCCGGCGAACACGCAGAAGAGCGCGGGGATGAGGACGAGCGCCGCGATGGGCGACATTTTCTTCAGCATGATCAGGACCAGGAAGGTCGCGATCATGGCGAAGCCGAGGAAGGTCAGCATGGGGGGAACCTAGGTGCCTCCTCTGGGGGCCAACAAGACGTCAACGCGTGAGCAATACGAGCAAAACCCCAGCTCAGGGGATGGGTGTCAGTTGGACGGGGAAGCCGTTGAGCACGGCCGTACCGGAGAGCGGGTCGAGCCGGCTGCCGTCGAGGAGCTGGTTGACGTTGACCCCGGGCACGGCCGCGGCCACGGAGAGGCGGGTGCCGGGGCGGTCGTGGCCCCAGCCGTGCGGGAGGCTCACGACTCCGGTGCGCAGGGTGTCGGTGACCTCGACGGGAACCTCCAGGCTGCCGCCGTCGGCGGTGATCCGGGCCGGGTGCCCGTCGGTGAGACCGAGCCGGGCGGCGTCGTCCGGGTGGACCTGGAGGGTGCAGCGGTTGGAACCTCCGGCAAGGGCCGGAACGTTGTGCAACCAGCTGTTGTTGGACCGCAGGTGGCGGCGGCCCACGAGCACCAGGGCGGCGGGGCTGTCGGCGAGCGCCCTGCGCAGCCTGGGGAGTTCGGCCGCGATCGGGTCCGGCAGGAGCTCGATCCTGCCGCTGCGCGTCTTCAGCAGGTCCGGGAGCCGGGGCTGCAGCGGGCCCAGGTCGATTCCGTGCGGGTGCGCGCGCAGCTGCTCCAGGCCGAGGCCGCCGGGGGCGGGGGCAGGGGCGGTGCCCGGTTCCGCCGCGCCGTCGGGCGCGCCCGGGCTGGTCCCCGTAGCGGCGCTTCCGGGCAGGGTCGGAGCCGCGCCGAACCGGTCTCCGTAGGGGCCGAGCCGGAGCATCATGTCGAGGCGGCGCTCGGGGCCGCCGTCGCCCGCGAGCAGCCCGGCGAGGCGTACCGGGTCCTGTCCGTGCAGGGGAGATTCCGGGTCGGCGCACTCCCTGGCCAGCGTGGTCCCGATGGCGAGGTCGTCCACGGCGACCGGGTCGGTTCCGTGCATGCCGGAGACGGCGAGTACGAGACGGGCGTGGATCTCGCACTCGTCCATGCGCCCGTCTTCGAGCGGGACGGCGGGCGGTGAATAGCGGACCTGGTTGCGGATGGCGAAGGTGTTGAAGGAGAAGTCGAAGTGGGCGCTCTGGGAGGGCGGCGCGGGAGGCAGGACCACGTGGGCGTGGCGTGAGGTCTCGTTGAGATAGGGATCGATGCTGACCATGAAGTCGAGCCCGGCCAGGGCCGCGTCGAGGCGCCGGCCGTCGGGGGCGGACAGCACGGGGTTCGCCGCGATGGAGACGAGGGCGCGGATCCGCCCGTCCCCCGGGGTCTCGATCTCCTCCGCCAGCGCGGCCATGGGCAGTTCGGCCTTGGCCTCGGGGTGACCGCTGACCCGGCTGTGCCAGCGCCCGAGGCTGAAGCCCTTGCCGGGTCCGGCCGGCCGGGGTGCGCGGTCGGTCGCGGACAGCGGGAACAGGGCTCCGCCCGGCCGGTCGAGATTGCCGGTCAGGACGTTCAGCACGTCGACCAGCCAGCTGGCGAGCGTGCCGTACTCGACGGTGCAGCTGCCGATCCGCCCGTAGACGGCGGCGGTCGGCGCGGCCGCGAGATCGCGGGCGAGGTCGCGGATCTCTTCGGCCGTGAGGTCGCAGGCGGGTGCGACGGCCTCGGGAGTGAAACTACCGAGCGCTTCGGCGAGTTCCCCGATTCCCTGCGTGTGTTCCGCGAGCACGCCCGGATCGGCCAGCTCCTCGGCGAGCAGCGTCTGGGCCAGGGCGGCGAGCAGCAGCGCGTCGCTGCCGGGGCGCGGCGCGAGGTGGCGGTCGGCGAGCTTGGCGGTGCGGGTGCGGCGCGGGTCGACGACGACGAGGGTGCCGCCCCGTGCGCGCAGCGCCTTGAGCCGGCCGGGGAAGTCGGGTGCGGTGCACAGGGAGCCGTTGGACTCGACCGGGTTCGCCCCCAGGAGCAGGAGGAAGTCCGTGCGGTCGAGGTCCGGGACGGGGATGGCGAAGGGATCCCCGAAGAGCAGCCCGCTGGAGACGTGTTTGGGCATCTGGTCGAGGGTGCTGGCCGTGAAGAGGTTGCGGGTGCCGAGCGCCTTGAGGAGCAGGGGAGGGTAGAGCTGGCCGGCCATGGTGTGGACGTTCGGGTTGCCGAGGACGACGCCGACGGACTGGGGACCGTACGCACTCACGAGCGCGGGGACCGCGTCGGCGATGGCCTGGTAGGCCTCCTCCCAGGTGGCCTCCACGAGTCGGCCGTCGCGTCGTACGAGGGGGGTCCGCAGCCGGTCGGGATCGGCGTCGAGGCCGCCGAAGGCGGCACCCTTGGGGCAGATGAAACCGCGGCTGAACACGTCGTCGCGGTCCCCCCGGGCCCCGGTGACGGCGGTGCCTTCGATGGTGAGCGTGAGGCCACAAGTGGCTTCGCACAGGGGGCAGATGCGCAGGGCGGTGCGGGGCATGGGCCCTCCAGGGGCAGCTGGCTGCGACACGGGGCACGGGCGCCGGACCCGCGCGGGCGGCACGAGCATACCGACCGGTAGGCACGGTGGGGAGGGTCCGCGCCACACGGATCCGGGACGGCTCCGCCTGGAGGGGGCGGGGGGCGGGGCCTGGCTTGAGAGGCGGGTTGGGGTGGCGGATCGGGCCAGGGCCGGGGCCGAGCTCGGAGCCGGGCTTCGGTGGCGGGGCCAGGGCCGGGCTCGGAGCCGGGGCCGGGGCCGGGGCCGGGTCCAGGGCCGGGTCCAGGGCCGGGGCCGTACTCGGAGCCCGGCTCCGGGAACTGCGCGGACCTAGGGCGTGTCCGCAAAGTAGCGCCGTGCGCCCGGAGGGCGCCCTCGCGGCGTTCGGTGCGTGCTCTCGGCGTGCCGGGCGGAAGCCCGTGTACTGGACGTACTCGGGATTTCGCCCGGTGCGCCGAGAGCACGTGCCGGGCGTCGCGAGGCAGGCGGGACTTTGCGGACACGCCCTAGGGGCAATTGAACGCGCCCCAAGAAGCCGGGCACCCCTCGAATACCTCTCCACCCCGCCGCACATTCCCGCCGGCCCCCGCACTCCCCGACCGTTCTCCCTGGTCAGCGCCGCCCATTGGTCCTTCTGCTGACGCATTTCAGCACCCTTGGTCGGGAAAGCACATTGCCCCTACGGAGAGGGGCGGATTGGATTGCCGAATGACATCCATGCTCGACGGCTGCACGCCCTGGCCCGAGGAATTCGTCGACTACTACTGGGCGTCCGGCCACTGGCGGGGCAATACGCTGGACAACCTGCTGCGCGGCTGGGCCGTGCAGTACGGACCGCGGACCGCGCTCGTCCACGGCGGCACCCGCCTCACGTACGCGGCCCTGAACCGCCGCGTGAGCCGGATGGCCGCCGGGTTCCGGCTGCGCGGCCTGCGGCCCGGGCAGCGGGTCGTCGTCCAGCTCCCCGACATCCCCGAGCTCGTCGTCGCCACGTTCGCGCTGATGCGCGCCGGCGCGGTCCCCGTGCTCTGCCCGATCTCGCACCGCGCGGCCGAGGTGTCCCACGTCGTCCAGGTCTCCGAGGCCACCGGCTACATCGGCCCCCCGACCTACCGGGGCTTCGACCACACGGCGATGGCGGCCGACATCGCGACCCAGGGCCCCTTCCTGCGCCGGGTGTTCACCTACGAGCCGCCTGGCACCTCGTCCCCGTACGGCGGTTTCACGACCGACACCGCGGGCTGCCACTACTTCCCGCTGAACTCCCTCGACTCCCCGGCCGAGCCGGCGCTCACGCTGAGCGCCGGTCAAGTGGCGCTCTTCCTGCTCTCCGGCGGCGCCGGAGAGGCGCCGAAGCTGGTTCCGCGCACCCACAACGACTACGCCTACCAGGCGCGGGCCGCCGCCGAGCTGGTGTCGCTCACCCAGGACGACGTGTACCTCGCCGCGCTGCCCGCCGACCTCAACCTCGCCTTCGGCGGCCCCGGCATCATCGGCACCCTCACCGTCGGCGGCACCGTCGTCCTGGTCGAGGACCCGGAACCCGCCGCGTTCCTGGCGGCCGTCGAGCGCGAGCGGGTCACCGTCGCCTCGGTGACGCCGGCCACCGCCCGGCTCTTCCTCGACGCGCACCCCGCGTCCGCGGTCCGGGCCGACGTGAGCAGCCTGCGTCTCGTACAGGTCGGCGGCAGCACCCCGCCCTTGGACCGCGCGACCGCCGAACGGGTGGGCTCCGCCTGGGGTTGCCGCCTCCAGCAGGTCTTCGGCACGGACGAGGGGCTGCTCACCCTCACCCGGACCGACGATCCGGACGAGACGGTGCTCACGACGCAGGGCCGTCCGCTCTCCCCCGACGATCAGATCCGCGTCGTCGACGCCGACGGCAAGGAGGTCCCCGACGGGGAGCCCGGCGAGCTCCTGGCCCGCGGCCCCTACACGGCGCGCGGCTACTACCGCTCGCCCGGCCTCAACGCACGCTCCTTCACCCCCGACGGTTACCTGCGCACCGGCGCCCTCGCGCTGCGCACGCCGGACGGCAACCTGGTGGTGACCGGCCGCCTGTAGGCCTCGCGTGATGGAACGGCGGTCTCCCCCGGGGCGGGAGGCCGCCGTCACGACCCGACGGGCGTGGGTCGTCCGGCCGGCCCGGCCGGCCCCGTCAGTCCGGTCCGTCCGTCAGTCCCGTCAGTCCCGTCAGTCCAGGACGCGTGCGAGGTAGGCGTGCATCATCGCGCGGGTTTCGGCGACGATGTCGGGGTCGCCGGACGGGTCGTTGCGAAAGGCGAGCTGGATCAGGGCGTCGGTGGCCTCTACCGCGACCAGGACGGCCCGTTCGAGGGTGGCGTCCGGGGTGAGGGCGAGGTGGGCGCCGAGGAGTTCGGTCAGGCGGACGGCGACCAGGTGGTTGGGGTCGGAGGCGGGGCCCTCGGACGGCGGGGCCGGCACCCCGAAGTCGACGAGGGCGAAGCCGGGCACGCTGCGCTTCATGACCAGGTACTCGTCCAGCACCGCGTCGACGACCGGACGCCAGTCGGTGTCCGGTAGCTCCGCCAGCCGCTGCTCGATGCCGTCGGCGTAACGGTCGAGGTTGCGGTGGGCCAGGGCGATGGCCATGGCCCGCTTGTTGCCGAAGAACCGGTAGACCGAACCGATCGGCACGCCGGCCCGCAGGGCCACGGCCCGGGTGCTGAGGTTCTCGTACCCGGTCTCGTCAAGGAGCTCCGCGCAGGCGTCGAGGATCCGGGCGAGGCGGTCGGCGCTGCGCTGCTGGATCGGCGTCCGGCGCAGGGGATGGGCTGGGGGCACGGGGTCCATCATGCCGCTCCTGGGTTCACGGGTGGGCGGCGGTACCGGCTCGGCCGCCTCAGTTCAGCAGCAGACTGAGGCCGCCCACCGTGTACGTGATCATCAGCGCGAGCAGGGGCAGTTGCCCGGCGACGGCTTTCGCGGGCGGGAAGAGGCGTACGGAGCGGTCGTGCGCGGCGATCACCCCGAGCACGTGGCCGGTGACGACGGCGATCACCTGGAGGGCGGCGAGGCCGCCGGGACCCAAGGGCGACAAGGGTTCCGGGGCGTTGTCAGTGCCCAGTGCCATGGTTACTGTGCGTGGTCCCTCGATCACCAGGAGGGAGAAGTAGTGGGCGACGAGATAGCCGAGAGCGATCGGTACGAGTGAGTGCGCGAAGGCGGTCAGCGGGCCAGGGTGCGGGCCGCAGACGAGGCGGGTGACCGCCGCGCAGAGGCAGTAGAGGGCGGCGACGAGGGCGACGGCTCCGGCGAGTCCGAGGGTGGCCGCGGCCGTGCGGCCGAGGGGGGAGGTCTGGATCGCGTTGATCCACGAGGGGTTGTCGGAGAAGCCGTCGTAGGCGGTGGATCCGAGCAGGACGCAGACGGTGGCGACGAGTCCGGGCCGCTCGGGCGTCGCGTCGAGTCCGTGGAAGGGGTTACGGAGAACGAGGCGGCCGTCGCTGCGACGGCCGAGGGGGGAGAGCCGGGCCAGGAGAGCGGAGTACACCTCGAAGGCGTCTCCGTCGGCGAACCAGCGCTCGCCGTAGCGGGCGGCGAGCAGGAGCTGGACGGCGGCGTAGCCGGTCAGGGCGATCAGGAGGGTGGTGGTGGAGGCGGGATCGGGAGAGACGAGTTCGAGCCAGGTGAAGGCGAAGAGCCCGACGGCGGCCGGCCATTGCCCCAGCCGGGCGGGGAGCGGGCGGTGGTTTCGGGGCTCCGGGCGCGGGGGCTGCGGGAGCTGTGGGCCAGGGAGGTCCGGTACCGCGGCGAGGTGCGGTGCAGGGACTCGCGGACTCCGGGAGGAGCGCGCGGATGCGGCTGCGGCGGCTGCGGCTGCGGCGGTAACTGCGGCCGAGGGGCGGGCCGTACGGAGCTTCGCCGACAGCCTGGCGAGTAGCCGGTGCAGGGAACGGAGCGGGTTGAGGAGGCGCCAGACGGGGCCGAAGAGGAGGGAGGCGGGGACGAGGCCGACCCAGAGCAGGACGTAGACGGCACCCGGAGCGGGGTTTCGGGCGGGGTCGTCGGGGCCGAGGAGGAGGTACAGGAGGACGGCGAGCGCGGCCAGGAGGCCGAGCCCGCGCAGGGTGGTGCGGGTGGCCGGCGCGTCGGCCACCCGCTGGAACCCGGCGGGCAGAGCGAGGCCGGAACGATCGCCGCGGAAGCGGGAGGCGGACCAGAGGAGACCCAGCGCGAGGAAGGAGACGAAGAGCGCGGTGAAGGCGCCGGCGAAGGCGTAGAAGGGAGAGATCGGCAGATCGTGCTGCGAGCCGATCCCGTGCGCGAGCACGGTGAGCGGATCGCCCGGGTGAGGGACCACGCCCTGGCCAGACCCGCCACCGGACGCTCCGAACGGGACCGCCGCCGGCCCGTACCCGGTCACCACCGGACCGCCGGCGCCGGGACCCGGGCTGAGGCCAGGGCCGGGACCCGGGCTGGGGCCAGGGCTGAGGCCACGGCTGAGGCCAGGGCTGAGGCCCAGCCCTGACTGAGAGCCGCCGCCCTGGTCGGGGCCGCCGCCCTGGTCGGGGCCACAGACCCTGTCGGGGCCGGTGCCACTGTCGGGGCTGGGGGCCCGGTCGGGGCTGGGGGCCCGGTCGGGGCTGGGGGCCCGGTCGGGGCCGGTGGCCCGGTCGGGGCTGGTGGCCCGGCCTGGACCGGTGCCCCGGCCTGGGCCGGTGGCCCGGTCGGAGGCAGGGACGTGGTCGGGATCCGGGGCGGTTCCGGGCGTCGGGGTGGGGTCATCGGACCACGAGTTGGGTCAGGACGAGGTTGGACTCGTGGGTCTCGACCTCGAAGAGGCCCGTGCGGTCGGCCGTCAGGATCAGGGTGGCCTCCTGGCCTGCCGGCAGGGCGAGTTCCTTGTCGATGCCGTGGACGTGCAGGGTGTCCGCACGGTCGCTGGTGACGCGTAGGGCCACGCGTTCGCCGCGTTTGACTTCCACCCGGCCCGGGGCCGGGCTGACCTTGCCGTCCCGCACGGTGATGGTCACCGTGCGGTCGGCCTGCTCCGCCTCGGGGGGCGTGGGAGACGGTGCGGCCGGGGCGTGGGAGTGGGTGGACTGGGCGGATCCCGGGGCCAGTTGGAGGGTGGCTTCGACCGGCTTGCCCGCCACCGCCCAGGCCGTGTGGTCGTCCGCGTAGAGGCGGACGGTCAGGGTGCGCGTGCCACCCTCGGGTACCTGCGCGGCGGGCAGGTGGAACCAAGGGCCGTACAGGCGGGCCAGTTTGCGGCCGTCCAGCTCCAGGTGTGCGTGCCCGGCACCCGGGAGGGCGGCGCCGCCGGTGCTGTCGGGGGTGAAGTGGAAGTTCGCCACCGTCAGCTGGAGGTTCCAGCCGTCCTCGGAGTCCGGCCGGGCGGCGAGCCGGACCTCCGGCGCGCCCTCGGCCGGGACCTCGCGGAGCCGGTGGCCCGCGCCGTCGTCGGCGGTGAGCAGGGTGCCGACCTTCCCGGAGGCCTGCTCGTGGGTGGTGCCGGGCTTGTGGTGGGTGGTGGCCCGGCCCCCGCAGCCCGTCGCCGCGCCGCCGGCCAGGAGCAGGGCCAGGGCGAGCAGTGCCGTGGCCCGGCTCGTCCGGCGGGACCAGCGGGACCTGCGCGGAGGCGTGCCGCACACGTCGCACCAGGTCCGGCGTTCGGGGCGGTCGCCGGGGTGGCCCGGGTGCCCCGTCACGGCTGCTCTCCCCTGGCCGCACCTCGCTGCGTGCCGGCGCCGGTACCGCCCTCGGCCTCTGCCTCGGCCTCGGCTTCGGCGCTGCGGGTCGGGGCCGGGCCTGCGGGGACGGGGACCCGGTCGCCGGCCGGGTCGTCGCCCGGGCCTGCCGGGCGGGCCGGGGTGCCGCCCGGGCGGGCGGCGGCGATGACGGCCCAGAGGATCCAGACCACCGCGACGAGCGACCGTATCCAGGCGGGGCTGAGCGGGACCCAGGGGATCATCAGGACGGCCTTGTCGAAGGCGTCGAGGAGGGTGAGCGCGCCCAGCAGCAGGGTCAGGCGGGCCAGCCAGGGCCGGGTGGGGCGCAGGGCGAGGCCGGTGCCGGTCCACCACAGGCCGAGGCAGAGCAGGGCCAGCGCCGGGACGAAGGTGCCGATCAGGCCCATCGTGGAGCCGGCCACGTCCAGGGCCAGGCCCGCGAGGCCGAGCAGGGCGGCCACCGTAGCCGGGCGGGAGCCGCGCAGGCGGCGCCACCACAGGAGGCCGCCGACCAGGAGGAGGACCGCCGCGACGGCGAGGGCGAGCTGGGTCTCCACCCGCTGGAGGCCCCGGGAGCCGTACCAGTCGCAGCCGGCCGGGAGTTTGCGCGCCTGGACGCTGTAGTCGGCGCAGACGAGGAGCTGGGCCAGCTTCACCGGTTCACCGGCCAGCCGGGCCGAGGCACCGGAGACCGCGCCGCGGCGCTCGCCGCACTGCGGGAGCGTGCCCGGGGTGGAGCCGTCCGGGCCCTGCTGCCAGCAGTTTCCCCGGCCCTGGCCGTCCCACCAGACGTCCATGCCGTTGGGGCGGGAGGCACCGGACTTGTCCTTGCCCAGGATGTTGCCGGCGTAGCGGTTGTGGTGGGAGGTGTCGGTCTGCTTGGACAGCTCCTCCTCGCCGCGGATGAAGGCGGGCACGGCCGAGAGGAAGAAGCCCGCGCGCTGGTGCCCGTACACCCAGTTGTCCTCGTAGAGGTTCCAGTTGCCGCCGGCGGTGATGATGCCGGTGCCGGGGGGCATGGAGATCTGCGGGCAGACCACCCCCTGCTCGTAGCCGCGTTCGGCGGGCGGTTTGGCGCAGGTGCCGTCCGCCACGTAGTGGTAGTAGTCGGCGTTGTTGTCGTGGATCAGGTTGCGCTCGAAGAAGGCGTGGTTCTGCGGGAGGCCCGGGTGGCCGGGGAAGGCGCTGTCCATCGAGGCGCCGCCCATGTTCTGGTCGAACTCGTTGTCGTGCACCCACACCGAGTCGCCCGCGGTGCCGGAGTAGCCGACCATGTTGTGGTGGCTGCGGCAGCCGGTGATCTCGATGGAGTAGCGGGGGACGTCGTAGCCGCGGTCCTCGTTGATGTCGGAGGCGCTGCCGGGGTAGATGCCGGAGTCGCCGTTGCCGTAGGACTCGCAGTTCTTGTAGAGCCCGTGGTCGCTGGCGAAGGTCAGGAAGCCGTACTCGTCGTTCCAGCGGGTCAGGACGTCGTCGATGACGAAGCCGTCGGCCGCGAGGACGTACAGCGAGTTGAAGGTGGTGCGCTGGGCGGTGAAGTTCCGGAAGTAGACGCCGTCGGATTTGTCGGCGCGGATCGCGTTCAGCTTCTGGTACTTGGCGTCGATGACCACGTCCTGGCGGGAGGCTCCGGTGCCTTCGATCTGGAGGTCGGTCTTGCCGAGGATGGCGACCAGGTTCTGGTTGTGGCGGCAGGCCACCTGCTGCTCGTACGTGAGGATCTGGTAGCCGAGCGAGGAGTTGGGCGCCTTGAGCGAGGCGCACTCCCCGGTCGGCGCGGGGAGCGAGGGCTCCTCCTCGTAGAGGCCGGGGAGGATCGCGATGTTCATGCCCGGGCGGTCCACGGCGTCGACGGCCGCCTGGAGGTCGCGGAAGCCGTTCTTCTCGCAGCGCTCGTACAGGGCGAGGTTGCGCTGCTTGAGGGCGTCGGGGAAGGCGGATATCCGGCGCTCGAAGGCGGGGCGGTCGGTCTTGCAGACGATCAGGTCGGGCTCGCCCGCACGGTAGGCGGGTACGGAGCCGGTGCCGTCGGGGAGCTCGACGGGGCGCTCCTCGTGCGCGCTCGCGGCGGGCGCGGCGACGAGGAGTGACAAAAGCGCCAGGAGGGCGGCGAGGAGCGCCGCCGGCACGGCAGGAAACCTGCGGGTCCACGACATGCGCGTGAGAGTAGAGCAATGTTCATCTTTTGGGATCCCCTCGCGCAGCAATAGACCGCTGACAGGCCTGTCGGCCGACCGACCGGAATCCCCCGTTGACGCGTGGGCCCAGGAATCCTACTGTCAGGCATAGGATTCCTTCGGCAGACCGGGAGCGTGCAATGAGCGGCGGCAGCGAGCAGGCCAGGAAGACGGCGGAGGCACTGGAGTACCTCACCGGCTTCGGCAATGAGCACAGCTCGGAGGCGGTCCCCGGTGCACTGCCGATCGGGCGGAACTCGCCCCAGCGCTCCCCCCTCGGCCTCTACGCGGAGCAGCTCAGCGGCAGCGCGTTCACCGAGCCGCGTTCCCACAACCGGCGCTCCTGGCTCTACCGGATCCGCCCCTCCGCCGCGCACCCGCCCTTCACCCGGACCGGCAACGGCGCCCTGCGCTCCGCGCCCTTCACGGAGGCCCCGGCCGACCCGAACCGGCTCCGCTGGAACCCGCTGCCCGACCCGGCCCCCGGCACGGACTTCCTGGCGGGCCTGTGGACCCTCGGCGGCAACGGCGACGCCACCCAGCGCTCCGGGATGGCCATCCACCTCTACTCCGCGAACGCCGACATGACCGACCGGGTGTTCAGCGACTCCGACGGCGAGCTGCTGATCGTCCCCGAGCGCGGCGGCCTGCTCCTGCGCACCGAGTTCGGCCTGCTGAGCGCCCGTCCCGGCGAGATGGCGCTGATCCCGCGCGGGGTCCGCTTCCGCGTGGAGCTCCAGGACGAGGCCGCCCGCGGGTACGTCTGCGAGAACTACGGCCGGCCCTTCGAGCTCCCCGACCTGGGCCCCATCGGCGCCAACGGGCTCGCCGCCGCCCGCGATTTCCGCGCACCGGTGGCCTCGTACGAGGACGCCGAGCGTCCGACCGAGGTCGTCAACAAGTTCTGCGGCAACCTCTGGACGGCCACCTACGACCACTCACCGCTCGACGTGGTCGCCTGGCACGGCACGCACGTCCCGTACGTCTACGACCTGCGCAGTTTCAACGTCCTGGGCTCGATCAGCTACGACCACCCCGACCCGTCCATCTTCACGGTGCTGACCTCGCCCTCCGACACGGCGGGCCTGGCGGGCGTGGACTTCGTGGTCTTCGCACCGCGCTGGCTGGTCGGCGAGGACACCTTCCGCCCGCCGTACTTCCACCGGAACGTGATGAGCGAGTACATGGGGCTCATCGACGGCGCCTACGACGCCAAGGCCGAAGGCTTCGTGCCCGGCGGCGGCTCGCTGCACAACATGATGTCCGCGCACGGCCCCGACCGGGAGACCTTCGACCGGGCGAGCGCCGCGGAACTGAAGCCGCAGAAGATCGACGACGGCCTGGCCTTCATGTTCGAGACCCGCTGGCCGATCACCGCGACCGCCCAGGCGGCCGGCGCGGAGCACCTCCAGGGCGGATACGACGACGTCTGGCAGGGTCTCGAGCGCCACTTCCGCGCCTAACATCACGAGCATGCCGCACGGCGCCGCCGCGGCGCCCACCCCGTCCTACGGAGAACCACCCGTGACCGCCTTCGCCCCCGACTCGCTGGTACTGAACCGGAAGCTGCCGCTCTGGTACCAGGTCTCCCAGTCGCTGCGCGCCTCCATACTCGGGCGCACCGCGGAGGCGTCGCTGCGCCTGCCCACCGAGGAGCAGCTCGCCGAGCACTACGGGGTGAGCGTGCTGACCATGCGGCAGGCGCTCAAGGAGCTGGAGACCGAGGGCCTCATCAGCCGCCACCGGCGGCGCGGGACCTTCATCGAGCCGACGGCGCTGCGCGGGGCCCCCGTCCAGCTGCTCGGCTCGGTCGACGCGATCGTGGCGCAGCAGTCGGGCGACCGTACGACGATCCTGGGGCACGAGCGGACGGCGGTGCCCGGGGAGCTGCTGGAGCACTTCCCGGACACCGCCGAGGTGGTCACGTACCGCAGGCTCCGCCGCGACAGCGAGAGCGGCGAGCCGACCAACTGGGCGGAGAACGCGGTGCGTCCGGAGCTCGCCGACTCCATCGACCTGGCGGATCTGGAGCGTTGGCCGATGACCAAGGTGCTGCGGGACATCGTGAAGGTCGACATCAGCCGGATCACCGACACGGTGGAGGCGCGGCTCGCCGACCCGCTCACGGCCGAGCTGCTCCAAGTGCCCCTGCTGAGCCCGATCCTGCACTACACGGGCGTCACGTACGACGCCTCCGGCCGGGTCGTCGACGTGGCGCGGATCCGGTACCGCGGGGACCGGTTCTCCTTCACCGTCACCGTCGACGCGCACTGACTTCCGGGCGGCCTCTGCTTCTTCCCGCTCGACCGCTACTTCTGGTCGTCCTCCGTTCCGCGCTCGCCCTCCGCCTGGGAGGGCGTGGTCCGCTGCGTCTGGACGTGGCGGAGCTTCTTCTGCTTCTCGTCCAGGTCCTCGTCGAGCCGTTCCCCCTCGGCCTGCGACGGGGTCGAGTACTCGTCGTACTGGCTCATGTCCGCCTCCCGGGTCACCCGGTTCGGCCCGGCTCCGTCCGGATCCGGGCAGATCCCTACATAGCGAGCCTAACTCTCCGGCCTGGACGCGGCCCGGTCACCGGTTGGCGTCGCTACCATCGGCCGGGTGAGCGCTGACGCATCCCCGCAGAACCCGCTGCTGGACGATCTGATGCCCTGGGCCGTGGGCTCCCTGCGCCTGGGCCGGTCCTGGGTCGCGGCCCCCGATCCGGCCACCCTGCGCGCCCGGTGGGCCGCCCTGGCCGCCGCCGAGGGCCCCGAGCGGGAGCGGTTGTTCCGCCCGACCCGGGCGCGCACCACGGGCGCCGGGGCGGCGGCGCTGCCGGGCCAGCGCGCCGGTTCCACGGCCCGCTTCGCGGACGTGCCCGGGCCGCGCCCCGACCCCGTACGGATCCTGCGCGAGCCCTTCGACGAGCAGTGGCTGCTGCCCGATCAGCGGCTCATCGACCTGGCCCGCCCGGAGCTGTGGCGGGTGCTGGACGAGCACCAGCTGTTCGTCGTGGAGCACGCGCAGCCGGCGGCGCTGCAGGTCACCGCGCACCTGCCGGCCGGGCGGCTCGGCCGGATCCGCCCGCTGCACCGCCGCCCGGGCGGCGCCGAGCCCAATCTCGCCCCCGGGCTGCAGCACCTGCTCGGCGAGCGCTACGGCACCTGGGTCACCCCCGAGGACGTGGTCTGCTGGATCCTCGCCGCCGGGCGCCCCGGCCCCCGGGGGTACGAGGTCCCCCTCACCGCCGACGCCGCGCGCTGGCGGGCCGGGCTGGAGCTGGGCCACCGGCTGCTCTCCGTCCGGCTGCGCGGGGCCCGCGGCGGGGAGGCGCCCCGGCTGCCCGGCGGGCGCCGGCCGTACGTCCGCTCGGCACTGCCGGCGTGGCCGAGCGAGCTCTCGTACGACCCGGAGAGCGAGACCCTGACCATCGGCGCCGGGGCCGGGGCCGGGGCCGGGGCCGGGAGCGGGGCCGGGAGCGGGGGCAGCGGCACCGTGTCGCCCGTACCGGCCGGGGCGTGGGCGTACGAGGCCCAGGGCGTGCGCGTCCTGGAGTCCTGGTTCGCCGCACGGCTCGCGCACCGGGACCCGGAGGCCGAGGGGTTGGACGCGGTGGGGCCGGCGGAGTGGCCGCAGGGCTGGACCTCGGAGCTGCTCGGTTTGGTGACGACCCTGGCGCTGCTTGCCGAACTGGAGCCGGAGCGGGCCGCGTTCGAGGTGGGGCCGGTGCTGGTCGCTGCGGAGCTGCGTGCGGGCGGGGTGTTGCCGGCGCCCGGGTGGGCCCGGCGGCCGGCCTCGGTCCTGGATCACCAGGAGGAGGGGCCGGGCGGGCAGTTCGCGCTGCTCTGAGGCGCGGGGGCCTCACGGGGGCGGCCCGCCTTGGGCCGGGGCCTCCCGGAGCGGGGCCCGCCTGGGCGGGGCCTGCCTGGGCGGGGCCCGCCTGGGCAGGGCCCGCCTGGGCAGGGCCCGCCTGGGCAGGGCCTGTCCTGTGGCGGGCCGCCCACGGGCGGGCGTGGGCGGGCGTGGGCGCGATGGTGCGGCTGGCTCGGCCCTGCGGGGCGAAGTCCCCTACCCACCCTTCCACCGTTCCCAGGGCTCCGCCCTGACCCGGTCCTCAAACGCCGGACGGGCTGGAAGGGGTACCAGGCTCCGCCCGGACCCCTCTGGGGCTCCGCCCCCGACCCCGCCCCCGCGCCTCAAACGCCGGCGAGGCTGGGATTGGCCGGGGGGTGGGACTGGCGTCAGACCCAAGATCCCGCCCCGCCGGCGTTTGAGGCGCGGGGTCGGGGGCGGAGCCCGGCGGCGGTGCCGCGCCGGCCGGCCCCCTGGCCCCGGCGGCCGCGCGGGCGGTCAGGGGCCCCACGCCCCCAGCAGGCGCGACATCGAGCGGTCGAAGACCGCCGCCGGGTCGGGCAGTTCGCCCGGGACTCCCGGCGCGGTCGCGAGCACGTCCGCCAGCAGCGGGTACTCCCCCGTCGCCAGTCGGGAGCCGAGCCAGGACGCCCGTACGGCCTGTTCTTCGGCCTCGCTCCAGGGGAGTTGGCGGGCCCGTTCGGCCAGGGCCAGTTCACCCGCGACGAACGTGGCCACCGTGCCGTTGATCGCGGCGATCAGTTCCAGCTTCTCCCCGCCCGGAGCGTCGAGCGGCGCCAGGCACGCCAGGCTGTGCTCGAGGTAGCGCAGGGCGTTCGGGCCGAATCCGTAGACGGGGCTCAGCAGCCGGGGCAGCCAGGGGTGCCGGTGCATGACGGCCCGGGTCTGGCGGGCCAGCGCGAGCTGGTCGGCCCGCCAGTCGCCGGCCGGCGGCGCGAAATCGTACTCCCCGCTGACCGCGTCGACCATCAGCTCGTACAGGTCCTCCTTGCGCGGCACGTAGTTGTAGAGGGACATGGTCCCCGCGCCGATCCCGGCCGCCACGCGCCGCATCGAGACGGCGTCGACCCCCTCCTCGTCGGCGATCCGCACCGCCTCGGCGGCGATGGAGTCGCGACTGTGGGCGGGCCGGGGGCCGCGGCCGGCCCGCGGCGGGCGGGCCCAGATCACTTCGGGTTCAGCGGAGCGGCCGCTGGGTGTCATCACTCATCACCTCGTCCATCCCCACCATCGTAGTTACGTACGGCGTACGTAGTGAGGTAGGGTGACCGCATGACTACTACGTACGCCGTACTTAGTGAGGGTCTGGAGAAGAGTTACGGCGAGGTCCGCGCCCTGCGCGGTCTGGATCTCACCGTCCCGGAGGGCACCGTCTGCGGCCTCCTCGGCCCCAACGGCGCGGGCAAGACCACCGCCGTCCGGATCTTCACCACCCTCACCGCACCCACCGCCGGCCGCGCCCTCGTCGCCGGACACGACGTCGCCCGGGACCCGGCCGCCGTCCGCCGCACCATCGGGGCCACCGGCCAATACGCCTCGGTCGACGGGGACCTGACCGGCGCCGAGAACCTCCGGCTCTTCGCCCGCCTCGCCGGTCTGCGCGGCCGGGCGGCCAGGGACCGCGCCGACGAACTACTGGACGCCTTCAGCCTCACCGAGGCGGCCGGCCGGGTGGCGAGCACCTGGTCGGGCGGTATGCGCCGGCGGCTGGACCTGGCCGCCGGACTGGTCACCCGGCCCCGCGTGCTGTTCCTCGACGAACCCACCACCGGCCTGGATCCGACAGCCCGCGAGCAGATCTGGACGGCCGTACGCGCCCTCGCGCGCGAGGGCACCAGCGTGCTGCTCACCACCCAGTACCTGGAGGAGGCCGACCGGCTCGCCGACGACATCGTGGTCGTGGACCACGGCCGGGCCGCCGCCACCGGCACTCCGGCCGAACTCAAGGCCCGGATCGGCTCCTACGCCGAGGTCTGCGTCGACACGGCCGCCGCCCTCGAGGGCGCGGCCGCCGTGCTCGACCAGCTGACCGGGGGTCTGCCCACCCTGGACCGGGAGCGCCTCACCGTCGGCGCGACCGCCCTCGACCCCGGGCTCACGCTGCCGCGGATCGTCCGGGCGCTCGACGCGGCCGGCATAGCCGTCACCGACGCGAGCCTGCGCCCGCCCACCCTCGACGAGGTCTTCCGGCGCCTCGTCGGAGCCCCCCGGGCATCCGAGAACCCCGCCGTGGCCGACGACCAGAAGGAGAAGGCCGTATGAGCACCCTGCTGTCCGACGGCGGCGCCGTCTTCACCCGCCAGCTGCAAAAGGCCCGGCACGCCCCGGCCCTGCTCATCCTCACCCAGACCATGCCCGTCACCATGCTGCTGTTCTTCGGGTACGTCTTCGGCAGCGCGCTCGCCATGCCGGGCTCCGAGTACCGGCAGTTCCTGGTCCCGGGACTGCTCGCCGCCACCGCCGCGAACGGCCTGATGACCGGCATGTTCACGGCCGCCCAGGATGCGCACCGCGGGGTGATGGACCGCTTCCGGACCCTGCCGATGAGCCGGAGCGCGGTGCCGCTCGGGCAGACGGCCGCGGACCTGCTGACCACCGGCATCTCGATGGTGCCGCTGATCCTGGTGGGGCTGGCGATGGGCTGGCGGGCGGAGAACGGGCTCCCGGGGGCGCTGGGGGCCTTCGGCGTCCTGCTGCTGTTCCGCTTCGCCACCGCGTGGGTGGGGACGTACCTGGGGCTGCTGAGCAAGAGCGAGGAGGCGGCGGGGCAGCTCGCCAGCGCCACCTTCATCCTGCCGATGCTCTCCAGCGCGTACCTGCCGACGGCCGGGCTGCCCGGGTGGCTGCGCACGCTCGCCGAGTGGAACCCGATCAGCGCCGTCGCCACCGCCGTGCGCGCCCTGTGCGGCAACGCCGGAGGCGAGGCCGTGGCGGGCGCCGCGTGGCCGGTCGCACACCCGGTCGCCGGGGCGCTCCTGTGGTCCCTGGCCCTGCTGGCCCTCTTCGCGCCGGCCGCCACGCGCCGGTTCGCGCGTGGCCTCGGCTGAGTCCGGGACGGGTGGGCGGACGGGCCGGACCCGAAGATCGTGGACAGATCCGCCCGGGGCGGGTAGGCAGGCCGTCATGGAACCCGACACGAACGACACGCCCGCCGCCGAACCCCTCCCCCTCGACGGCATCACCGTCGTCTCCGTCGAGCAGGCCGTCTCCGCACCCTTCGCCACCCGTCAGCTCGCCGACCTCGGCGCCCGGGTGATCAAGGTCGAGCGGCCCGACGGCGGGGACTTCGCGCGCGGCTACGACACCGCCGCGCACGGTCTCGCCTCGCACTTCGTGTGGGCCAACCGGGGGAAGGAGTCGATCGCGCTCGACCTCAAGGACCCGCGCGGCCGGGAGGTCCTGCACGGGCTGCTCGACGGGGCCGACGTGTTCGTGCAGAACCTCGCCCAGGGGGCCGCCGCCCGGCTCGGGCTCGACTCCGCCGCGCTGTGCGCCCGCTACCCCCGGCTGGTCGCCGTGGACGTCTCCGGCTACGGGCCCGAAGGGCCGTACGCCCACAAGCGCGCCTACGACATGCTCGTCCAGTGCGAGGCCGGCCTGGTCTCGGTGACCGGCACCCCGGAGCAGCCGGTGAAGGCGGGGATCCCGGCGGCGGACATCGCGGCGGCCATGTACGCCTTCTCGGGCGTGCTCGCGGCCCTGCTGCGGCGCGGGATCACCGGGCGCGGCGGCAGGGTGGAGGTGTCGATGCTCGACGCGCTCGCCGAGTGGATGGGGCATCCGCTGCACCACACCATGCACGGCGGGGAGCAGCCGGTGCGGACGGGCCTCGCGCACGCCGTGATCGCGCCCTACGACGCCTACGCGACGGCCGACGGGGACCGCGTGCTGCTGTCGGTGCAGAACGACCGGGAGTGGCGACGGCTCGCCGAACAGGTGCTGGAGCAGCCGGAGTTGGCCGAGGATTCGGGGTACGCGACGAACGCGGCGCGCACCGCGAACCGGGAGAAGACCGACGCGGTGGTCGCCGAAGCGCTGGGCCGGCTCCGCGCGGACACGGCCATCGAGCGGCTGGAGGCCGCGGGGATCGCCTGCGCACGGCTGAACTCGGTGGCACAGCTCGCCGCGCACCCGCAACTGGAGGCCCGGGACCGCTGGCGGGAGGTGGGCTCACCCGCGGGCCCGCTGCGGGCCCTGCTGCCGCCGATCGGGCTGCCCGGCGGCGCGGCACCGCACATGGGTGCGGTGCCCGCGCTCGGCGAACACACCGAAGCCCTGCTGCTCGCCCTGGGGATGACGGGCGAACAGATCACGGCACTGCGCCGGGACGGTGTGGTTCGCTGACTGGGCAGGGTTGATCAGGCCGGGGACGAAGCGGCGGCGCTGCTGGGACCGGAACCGGACGGGGACGGTTACGAGCGGCGGCTGCCGAAAAGGGTGCGCCGCAGCCTCCGCAGCGGCGCGAAGAGCGAAACGCGCGCGCTCCGGCTCCGCAGCCGGTGCGTGTGGTCGCGCGAGGTCAGCTCACGCATGAGCAGCGTCGCCTCGGCGGTCTCGCGGTGCGGGACGGCGGGACCGCCCAGCACGGCGAGGTGGCGGTCGAGGCGCGAACTGGTCGCACCGCTCCCGCAAGTGATGGCAGGCACGCGAGGCGGCCTGCTGCGCATTGCTATCTGTTCCATGTCTCTCCCCACCCGTACGAGGGCACCCGGCCCACCGGGCAGGGTAACCCTATCGTCCCCACGTCGCGCACGGGTATCCCGGTCGTGTGAATTGCCCCTGTGGCGAGCGGGAGTTGACGATTACTCAGCGGAGTCGATCGTCACTCTCCGCGAAATCCGGCGAGGCGTGCGGGACATGGAACCGCATCGGCGCCGACTGCGTGACTCCTATCGCGACCGGAGCCACGGCGCACGCTCTGCGCTAACTTGGAGTGATCGTCCGGTAACGCTCTTGGGGGCGCGCGTGAATGAGGCTTTCGGTGACTGAGTCCGCGTCGAACGGGGACGGGGCCGGCGACCGCGTCATCGCCGGACGCTACCGCCTGCTGGGCCCGCTCGGCCGCGGCGGCATGGGCGTGGTGTGGCGGGCCCGGGACGAGGTCCTGGGGCGCGAGGTCGCCATCAAGGAAGTGCGCGCACCGGCCGGAATGGACGAGGCCGAGGTGGCCAGGATGTACCAGCGCCTCGAGCGGGAGGCCTGGGCCGCGGCCCGCGTCTCGCACCGGGGCGTGGTCACCGTCTACGACGTGGCCACCGAGGACGGCCGGCCCTGGATCGTGATGGAGATCGTACGGGGACTCTCGCTCGCGGAGGTCCTGGAGGGCGACGGCCCGCTCACCCCGCAGCGGACCGCGCACATCGGCGAGCAGGTGCTGGCGGCGCTGCGCTCCGCGCACGAGGCGGGGGTGCTGCACCGGGACGTCAAACCGGGCAACGTGCTGATCGCCAACGACGGCCGGGTGGTGCTCGGCGACTTCGGGATCGCGAGCCTGGAGGGCTCCACCGCCATCACCATGACGGGCGAGGTGATCGGCTCGCCCGAATTCCTGCCGCCCGAGCGGGCGTTGGGGCGCGAGCCGGGCCCCGCGTCGGATCTGTGGGCGCTCGGGGTGACGCTGTACCTGGCCGTGGAGGGGGTTTCGCCCTTCCGCCGGGAGTCCCCGGTGGCCACGCTGCGGGCGGTGGTGGAGGAGGAGTTCCCGCCACCGCTGCGGGCCGGGCCGCTGACGCCCGTCCTGGACGGGCTGCTGGTCAAGGACCCCGAGGAACGGCTGTCCGCGACGGAGGCGGCCCGGATGCTGCGCATCGTCGGCGCGGGCGGGACCGTACGGGCGTCCGGCGGCCCGGTGTCGGGTCCCGCAGCGGGTCCGACGGCGGGGGCGGCGGGGGCGGACGGCCCGACCTCCGTGGCGCAGCACCGGTACGGCCACCCCACCCCGCCGCTGCCGGCGCCCGGACCCGGGGCCGGACCGGCACCGGCCCATCCCCAGGAGCCCGAGCGGAACGGGGCCGGGCTGGTGCTGACCGGCGGGATCGTCGTCCTGCTCGCGGTGGTGGTCCTGCTGGGGTGGCTGCTGCTGAAGGACCGCGACACGGGCGGAGACGGCGGAGACGGGGCGACGCCCGCCCCGACCGTCACGCAGAGCCTTTCGCCCTCCCCGACGCCCTCCCCGAGCGGCTCCCCCTCGCCCTCCCCTTCCCCCTCTTCCTCACCCTCCCCTTCGGTCACGCCGCCGGCCGGCATCACGGTGTCCGCCGTCCGGGCCGTCCGGGACACCCACAGCGGGAACTGCCCGGCGCCCGCCGCCGAGGCGCCCGCCTTCACCGCCACCGTCGCGGTGGACCGCACCCCGGCGGTGGTGGAGTACCGCTGGGCCACGCGCAGCGGGCAGACCACGAGCCCCGGCTGGCAGACCCTCGCGTACCCGGCGGGCGGGCCGCGGAGCGTACGGCTGGAGCACACGGAGCTGACGCACTATCCGGACGCCACCTTCGAGGACGCGGTGCGGCTGGAGGTCAGGGCGCCTTCGGAAGCGGCTTCGGCCTGGCTGGAGTTCTCGGTGACGTGCGAGGAGGAGACCCCGACGGGCGGGGCCTCCTCCCCGAGCACTTCCGGACCGACCGCGTCCCCGTCACCGAACCCGGGTCCGACGGCCGGTCCGTGACGCGTCAGGCCGCGCCGGTGAAGACGGGCAAGTAGCCGCCGGACTGTCCGGCGGCGGTCGGGTGGTAGGACTCGCCGATGTTCAGCCAGTTGAGGCTGTGCAGCCAGGCGCTGCCGGAGCAGATCTCGTGCCCGGTGAAGGCGCCGGCGACCGAGGCGAAGGCGAAGCCGTGGTTGGCGGCGCGTTTGGCGATGGCGGCGTTGAGGTAGTCGGAGGCGCCGTTGATGGCGGTGCGCTCGCCCTCCGACAGCCCGGCCACGCAGGTGCCGTTCAGCTTGTAGAAGCGGGGATAGCCGATGACGACCACGCGGGCGCCCGGGGAACGGCTGTGGATGGCGTTGTAGACCTGGTCGAGCTGGCCGGGGAGGGTGGAGTCGACGTAGGCCTTGGCCTGGTTGACGCGGCTCACGCAGGTGGATTCGGACTGGAGGACGCAGGTGGTCATGACGTCGGCGAACCCGGCGTCGTTGCCGCCGATGGTGATGCTGACGAGGTCGGTGCCGGCGTTCAGCGGTGCGAGCTGGCCGCTCATCACGTCACCCGTACGAGCACCCGAGCAGGCGACGAAGGAGAAGGTCTGGGGGGCGTGTGCGGCGGCCCAGAGGGCCGGGTAGGCGCGGGTGGTGCGCTTGCAGTTCCCGCTTGCGCTGTCGTAGTTGCCGGCGCCGACGCCGGAGGAGTAGGAGTCGCCGAGGGCGACGTAGCCGAAGTCGGCGGCGGCGGATGCCTGACCGGCTCCGAACAGGGCTGCGCCCGCGGCGAGTAACAGGGCAGAGGCCAAGGCGGCGAAACGAGGCATTCTCATGCTCATGTGTGCGGCTCCTTGTGGGGGGTTACTCCGGAGTTACTCCTGAGTCCGTGGTACAAGGAACCGAGGTCGGCTGGAAGTGTCCATGCCAAGAATGTTCGGGGCGGACATGCGGCGCGAATCTTCACCCGCATGGCGTTTGAAGAGGGAATCCCGCCACCCGATCCGGCGAAACACGGGTGCATGAGGGCAGTTCGTGCCGGATCATGGGCGCCATGCCAGCCAACCCCCAAGACGCGCTGCCGATCCGGCTCAACGTCGACGACAGCGACTCCCCGTCGGACGTCGTCGACGCGCTGTTCCTCGGCCGCTTCGCGTCCGGCGAGCAGCCCCACTCGCACAGCGTGTCGATCGACCGGGTCAAGCCGGGAGCGACCCTGCTGCCGTCCGGGGCAACCGTGTTGCGCTCCGCCCGCGACAGCGACCGCAGCGCGACGCTCGCCGAGGGCGAGGGCTGGACCATGCTCGTCTCCCGCTGGAGCCGCGGCGCGGACGTCACGGTGACGGCGGTCAGCGAGGAACTCGCCGCCGGTGTGCTCGGCGAGGCCACGGAAGGCGCGCAGGACGAGCCCGAACCGCAGCCTACGAGCGTCGCGATGGGGTTCTGGTACGTCTCCCCGCGCCGCGGCCCCTACCGCACGACCCGGCAGATCGCGGCCGGCACCTGGGAAGAGGTGCGGCCCAACTACACGGCTCCGGTGGCCGGGGCGATGGACCGGCTGATGAAGGTCACCCCGGACGACATCGCCGGCCGGCTGCTCCTGCTGCACGGTCCTCCGGGCACCGGGAAGACCTCCGCCCTGCGCACGCTCGCCCGGTCCTGGCGGGACTGGTGCCAGGTGGACTGCGTACTGGACCCGGAGCGGCTGTTCAACGACATCGGCTACCTCATGGACATCGCGATCGGCGAGGACGAGGGCACCGCGAAGAGCCGCTGGCGGCTGCTGTTGCTGGAGGACTGCGACGAGTTGATCCGCGGCGAGGCCCGGCACACCGCCGGGCAGGCGCTGTCACGGCTGCTGAACCTCACCGACGGCCTCCTCGGCCAGGGCCGCAACGTCCTGGTGGGCGTCACGACCAACGAGGACCTGGAGCGGCTCCACCCGGCGGTGGTCCGGCCGGGGCGCTGCCTCGCCCGCATCGAGATCGGCCGGCTGACGCACCGCGAGGCGGTGGACTGGCTCGGCACCGACGAGGGCATCTCCCGCGAGGGCGCGACCCTGGCGGAGCTCTACGCCCTGCGCCGCGGCGCCTCGGGCCCCGCCGCCCTCCTGCCGCCGCAGGGCCACGACGCGGACGCGGGGATGTACTTGTAGGTGCTGCGGCTTCAGGTCCGGCGCCTGCGGGTGCGCCGACGCCCACCGTCCTACGGCGCGGGGCGCCCACCGTCCCTACGGCGCGGGGCGCCCATGGGCCCTACGGCACGGGGCGCCCACGGCTCCCACCGCGCGGGGCGCGCACGGGTGCAGCGGGCACGGCGAGGACAATGAGGGTGCGGCCGAAGGCCCCCACCGGCCGCGCACACCCTCGGGGGAACCACGAAACAGGAGAACGCACCGTGCTCGAACCGGCGCAGGACAACCCCTTCCCCGACAGCCACGTCCTCGGCGAGGGCCCCGAACCGCACCCCCAGCTCCAGCCGGTGCTCGGCCTCATCGGACGCTGGCACGGCCGGGGCAGCGGCGAGTACCCGACGCTGGAGCACGGGTTCCGGTACGAGCAGGAGATCACCTTCAGCCACGACGGCCGGCCCTTCCTCTGCTACGAGTCCCGCGCCTGGCTGATCGACGACTCCGGCACCGCCCTGCGCCCCGCGGGGCGGGAGACCGGGTGGTGGCGCATCCTCCCGGACGCCTCGGTCGAGGTCACCCTCGCCCACCCGACGGGCATCGTCGAGACGTACGTGGGCCAGGTCTCCGGTACGGAGATCGAGATGGCCACCGACACGGTGGGGCTGACCCCGCGGGCCAAGGAGGTCACCGGCATGAAGCGCCGGTACGCGCTCCAGGACGGCGAGCTGACGATCGTGCAGGAGATGGCCGCGGTGGGCCAGCCCATGCAGCACCACCTCCAGGCCCGGCTGAGCCCGCGCAAGGACTGACAGCCGCGACACCGGACCCGTCGCCAGGGCATCCGACCCGCGCGTCGGAGCACCGACCCGTCCGTCGGAGCACCGACCCGTCCGTCGGAGCACCGACCCGTCCGTCGGAGCACCGACCCGTCCGTCGGAGCACCGACCCGTCCGTCGGCCGCCCGGAGTCAGTCCGCGTACCGCGCGCGCAGCGCGTCCAGCGCCGCCGCGGTCGCTTCGTCGAAGGTCAGGCCCAGCCGCCGCGCCCGCTCCGCATAGGCCTGCGCGGCGGTGGCCGCCTCACGGGCGGGCCCGTCGCCCGACGCCGCCACGAAACTGCCCGCCCGGCCGCGCGTCTCGATCACTCCGTCCGACTCCAGCGCCCGGTACGCCTTCGCGACCGTGTTCGCGGCCAGCCCCAGTTCCTCCGCGAGGCCGCGGACCGTCGGCAGTTTGAACCCGGCGGGCAGCCGGCCCGCCCGCGCCCCGCCGGCGATCTGGGCGCGCAGCTGCTCGTACGGGGCGGCGGCGCCCGCCGCGCCGTCGATGCGGATCTTCAGGTGCGGAGAAGTCGAGGTCACGCGGCCGATTGTCCCCCATCCGCCGGGAAATTCGCAGGCGCCCGACCCTCCTGCGCCCCTACCGTCGCCACGTGATCACAACCATCCGGGATCTGCGCCCCGGCGACCCGACCGACGCCGAGTCCGTCGTACGGGTGCGCCGCGCCGCCCTCCCCTTCATGATCAGTACCGCCCGCGGGGTGGCCTTCGAGCTGGCCTCCGCCCACCCCGACAAGCGCTACCGCCTCCTCGTCGCCGAGAACGCCGACGGCCTCGTCGTGGGCACCGCCCAGGTCGGCATCGTCTACGACAGCCCCGAACCGGGCCAGGGGTTCGTCAACGCCTACGTCGACCCCGCCCACCGCGGCCTCGGCGCCGGAACCGCCCTGCTGGGCGCGGCCGAGGACCACCTGGGGGCCGAGCGCGCGAAGGACGCGTACGCCTGGGTCCTCGACGAGCCGCCGCACCGCGCCTTCGCCGAGCGGCACGGCTACCACGCCTCCCGCTCCGCGCACTTCCTGCGCCTCGACCTGACCACGGCCGCACTGCCCGCCCTTCCCGGGAAGCTTCCGGCGGGGGCCGAGCTGCGCACCGCCTCGGATTTCGCCGCCGATCCGCGGCCGCTCTTCGAGGCCGACGCGGCGGCGAGCTCCGACGAACCGGGCGACGTGTCACAGGACTTCGACGACTACGAGGACTGGCTGCGGCACACCTGGAACCACCCCTACCTCGATCCGGACCTCACCACCGTGGTCCTGGTCGACGGCCGGGTGGCCGCCTTCACCGCCGCCCACACGGACGGGGGCACCCGCTACTCCTCCGCGATGACGGGCACCCTGCGCCCGTTCCGCGGGCTGGGACTGGCCAGGACCGCCAAGACCGACTCGCTGCTGCGGGCCCGCGCGGCGGGCTACACGGAGGCATTCACCGGCAACGACACCGCCAACGCCCCGATGCTCGCGATCAACACCCGCTTCGGGTACGAGGTCTGCGCGACCGAGACCCGCTTCGCCAAGCGCCTTCCCACATCGGACAATTGAACGATGCCGAGAGAACCGGAGACACACCGATGACCGCGCAGCTGACCGTCGCCCTCACCAAGGCGGGCCGTACGAAGATCCGTTACCCGGCCGAGCTGGTGGCCGACACGGGCACCCGGATCACCGTACGGGCCCCCTGGGCGGCCCCCGGGGTACGGGACTTCGGCTTCGTCCGCTTCGAGCCGGGCGACGTGTTCACCGAGCACTTCTGGCGCGACCGCTGGTACGCGGTCAAGGAGGTGCGGACGGGCGAGGGCGTCCTCAAGGGCTGGTACTGCGACGTCACCCGCCCGGCGTCGGTGGCGGACGGGGTGATCCTGATCGAGGACCTGGACCTCGACCTGTGGGTGTCGGCCGACGGGAGCTCGGTCCTGCGGCTCGACGAGGACGAGTTCGCCGGGAGCGGCCTCGCCGACACCGACCCCGAAGCGGCCGCCCAGGCGGTACGGGCCCTGGACGCCCTGGACGCCCAGGCCCGTTCGGCGGCCGGACTGGCCGCGCTGCTGGCCTGATCCGCCGACTGATCCGCGGCCTGTCAAGCCCCGAAATGCAGGGGCGTGTGCCGCCCGGCACGGGCGCGGCCTACTGGAACCGGGTGCCGTGGGCGCCCGGGACCGAGGAAGCAGCCCCGTAGGGACGGGCACGTACGACAGGAGTCGGCCATGGCGATGGTGGGACTGTTCTGGATCACCGAGGACGCGGTGTACGTGGGTTCTCCGCCGAACGCGGAGGGCCACTGCGTCCGCCTCACCTCCGAAGGCGTGCGGGCGCACGGCCCGGACGGCGTCCGGTCGTGGCCGTGGCCGAGCCTGCGATCGGCGGTCGTGGAGGCCGTGCCCGTGCGGAATTCGGCAAAGCGCGCGGGCCGCGTCCTGGTCGCGGTGCTGGAAGCGGTGCTGACCTTGGAAACGGGCTACGGACACGAGGGCCCGCCACTGATGGTCCTGACCCTCGCGACGGAGGACGGCAGGGAGGATCTCATGGTGCCGGCGGCGACCTCGGGCTACACCTCCCGGGAGATCGCCCTGTCCCAGCACCTGCTCGCGCGCTACCGGGAGGGCACGTCGGACCCCGGGACCCTCACGGCGTGGAGCCGGAACCACCTCGGCGCCTCACCGCCGCCGCCCGAGCGCGAAGCCCTCCTGCGGGAGTGGGCGGACGCGTGAGGCGCGGGTACAGGGGTCCGCGGCGCCGCTTCCTGAGGTCCTTCTTACCCCTGCCTTAACTGGAGCCTAAGGATCGGCTCTTGGGCCCTCGAGCCGGTGGAACGGCGCCCGCGGGCGGCTAGTTTGGCTGGGCCAGGGAGGGCCGGAGGCGGCGCCGCGAACCCGTGAGGGGCGGCGCCGCACAGCCCCGGTCTTCCGGCGCACCCACGACTCGCGCAGCCCTGTGCCGTGCCCAGAGGAGATCCACCATGCCCGCACGCCGTACCGCCGCCCGCATCGCCGCCGCCGGCCTCGCCCCGCTCGCGGTGGCCGTGTACGCCGCCGTTCCCGCGGCCGCCCACGGCTCGATGACGGACCCGGTCAGCCGGGTGGCGGCATGCTACGCGGAGGGCCCGGAGTCCCCGAGGTCGGCGGCCTGCAAGGCGGCGGTCGCGGCGAGCGGGGCGCAGGCCTTCTACGACTGGAACGCGGTGAACATCGCCAACGCCGCCGGTCAGAGCAAGGCCCTGATCCCGGACGGGCAGCTGTGCTCGGCGGGCAACGACAAGTACAGGGGGCTGGACCTGGCGCGCGCCGACTGGCCGGCGAGCCCGATGGCCGCGGGCGCGCACACCTTCCGCTACAAGGGGACCGCCCCGCACAAGGGCTCCTTCGAGCTGTACGTGACGAAGGACGGCTACGACCCGTCGAAGCCGCTGAAGTGGTCCGACCTGGAGGCGGCGCCCTTCGCGAAGGTCACCGACCCGGGGATGCAGAACGGCGACTACGTCTTCTCCGGCACCGTCCCGAACAAGACCGGCCGGCACCTGATCTACAGCGTCTGGCAGCGCTCGGACAGCCCCGAGGCCTTCTACACCTGCTCGGACGTGGTCTTCGGGAAGGACAACGGCGGGAGCGGTACGGGCGGCAACGGGGGGCAGCCCAGCGCGAAGCCGACCGCGAAGCCCAGCTCCAAGCCGACTGCGAAGCCGAGTTCCACGCCCTCCGAGCCGCCCGCGGAGCAGCCGTCGCAGCGGCCTTCGGCCCCCACCGACCAGCAGATCTCCGAGGGCGCCGACCGGTCCACGGTGGAGCACGGCGGGCACGGGGACAACGACCCGAAGACGAACGGCGCCGCCCCGGCCCCGATCCCCTCGAACGGCGGGACCAACCTCGCCGAGACGGGCGGCAGCACCGCCACCCCGGTGATCGCGATCGGCGGAGCGGGCGTCCTGGCCGTCGGCGCGGCCGTGCTGTTCGGGCTGGCCCGCCGCCGTGCGATCCCGGGCCGCCATGGCCGCTGACCGGCCACCACGGAGCGGTTGCGCCGAGGCGCGGTGACTCCGGCGGCGGGCGGCCCGCAGGACGGGCC
>NZ_JBHWMB010000025.1:0-3341 GCF_042730015.1 Streptomyces sp. NPDC059957
GGTCAAGGGTGGCCGAAGGCCATCGCGAAGCGACGCGACCGAAGGGAGCGCCCTTGAGGGACCGGCCCACGCCGAAAGGACACTGGACTGCCGGGCTCCCCCCGGTCCCCGTCAAAGCCACCGACTGGCCCGCAGCCCCACCCCACCTCGCCCCACCCCACCACTCCCCCCCACCCCCCACCACTCCCTACCCGTACAGTTCCTCGATCTCCGTCGCGTACCGCTCCGCGACCGCGCGGCGGCGGAGCTTCAGCGTCGGGGTGAGGGTGCCCGCCTCTACGGTGAACTCCCCCGGCAGGACCCGGAAGGCGCGGACGCGGGCGGGGCGGGAGACAGTGGCGTTGGCCGCCTCGACCGCTTCCGCGACGAGGGCCCGTACGGCCGGATGGTCGCCGGGGGCGGCGGGGTCCAGGGCCACCGACTCGCGGGCCGCCCAAGCGGCGATCTCCTCCGCGTCCAGGGTGATCAGGGCCACCGGATGCGGGCGGCGGTCGCCGATCATGACGGCGCGGGAAACGTAGCGCGAGCGCTGCACCGCGAACTCCAGCTCCGTCGGGGTGATGTTCTTGCCCGCCGAGGTGATGATCAGCTCCTTCTTGCGACCGGTGATGTGGAGGAAGCCCTCGGCATCGACCTCCCCCAGGTCACCCGTGTGCAGCCAGCCGTCCCCGTCCAGCGCCTCGGCCGTCGCCGTGTCGTTGGCGTGGTACCCGGGGAAGATCATCGGGCCCCGGGCCAGCACCTCCCCGTCCCCGGCGATCCGGACCTCGCACCCGGCGATCGGACGGCCCACCGATCCGTAGCGGACCCCGTCCGGGTGGTTGAGGCTGATGACCCCGCCCGACTCCGTCATGCCGTAGCCCTCGAAGAGCGCGATCCCGCAGGCCCGCAGGAAGTCGAGGGTGGCCGGGGCGATCGGGGCGCCGCCCGTCAGCGCCCATTTCAGGCGGCCCCCGAAGGCGCCCCTGACCAGGGAGTACAGGGACTTCTCGGCGGCGTCGTACACAGCGCGGTCCTCCGCTCCCAGACTCCCCTCCGCTCCCAGACTCCCCTCCGCCGCCAGCAGCCCCACCCGGACCGCCTCCGCGAAGCGGGCGCCGCCGCCCTCCTGGGACTCCGCGAGGGAGAGGACCACCGAGTGCAGCTTCTCGAACAACCTTGGTACGGACGGCAGATGGGTCGGCCGGGCCTCCGCGAGCTCGCCGATGACGTCCTCGATGCGGCCGCCGAAGTAGCAGAGCTCCCCGCCCTCCAGGAGGGTGGTGAACTGGATCAGCTGGGCCAGCAGGTGGGCGAGGGGGAGGTAGAGGTACGTGGAGTCCCCCGGGCCGCCCTTGACCAGCGGGAGGGTGGCGTCCTGGATGGCGCCGAGGTTGGCGTGCGTGAGGCGGCAGCCCTTGGGCAGGCCGGTGGTGCCCGAGGTGTAGACGATGGAGGCGTCGGCCGCGGGGTCCACCGCCGCGGCGCGGGCGAGGAGTTCGGGCTCCGGCGCCGGGCCGGGGAGGGCGCGCAGCGCGTCCATCTCCACCACCGCGCGCAGCGCGGGGAGCTTCGCCCGCAGCGCCTCCACCCGGGCGGCCTGCGCGGCGTCGTCGCAGACGACCACCACGGCCGCGGAGTCCGACAGCACCCAGGCGAGCTCCTCCTCCCCGGCCGTCGGATACACCGGCACGAGGACGGCTCCCGCGGCCAGGACCCCGAAGTGGGTGTACGTCCACTCCGGCCGGGTCTCCGCGAGCACCGCGACGCGCTCGCCGGGGGCTACCCCGAGGCCGAGGAGGGCTCGCCCGGACTCCCGTACCCGGTCGCGCAGTCGGGCGTAGGAGACGGTGGTCCAGCCGCCCTCTTCCGCCTTGTGCCGCAGTGCGGTCTCGGCGGCGTACCGCTCGCCCGTCCACTCCGTGAACACCGCCAGCGTGCGCGGCCGCACGGCTCCGTCCGTCTCGCTCGCACTCATCGCACTCATCGCACTCATCGGGCTCATCGGGTTCATCGGGTTCATCGGGTTCATCGGGTTCATCGGGTTCATCGGGCTCGCCTCCCCCTCACGTCGTACTCACGTCGTACCGACTCGGGTCGTACCGACTCGGGTCGTACCGACTCGGGTCGTACCGATGACGCTAGGCACCGGGGAGGCGTCCGCGGCATGACCGGAAGCGTCACCCCCGCTGACCTCAGCGCTCATTGCGGCTACCTTCGGACCCATGGGGAGGCGGACGGTCACCGTGCACCACGTGCGTGCCGTGCTCGCGGGGGCGCGCGGCAGCGGGCTGGACACCGTGCCCCTGCTCCAGGAGGCGCAGATTCCGCCGCTGCTGCTGGGCGACGACCGGGCCCGGGTCACACCGGCGCAGTTCGCGCGGCTGTTCCGGGCGCTGTACCGGGCCACGCAGGACGAGTTCCTGGGCCTGTCCAGCGTCCCCAGCCGGCCCGGGACCTTCGCGATGATGTGCAGGGCCTCCCTGGGCTGCCGCGATCTCGGTGCGGCGGTGGAGCGCTCCGCCACCTTCTACGGGCTGTTTCCGGGAGGGCCGGAGCTGGCGCTCGAGGTCGAGGGCGGGCAGGCGTGGTTCGCGGTGCGGAACGAGTTCGCGCGGGACGAGGAGCGCTTCCTCACCGAGTGCGTGCTCGCCATCTGGCACCGGCTGAGCAGCTGGCTGATCGGCCGGCGCATCCCCCTGGCCCACGCCTCCTTCGCGTATCCGGCGCCGCCGCACGCGCAGGAGTACGAGCTGCTCTTCGACTGTCCGGTCCGCTTCGGCGAGGCGCGCACGGGCGCGGCCGTGGCCTTCGACGCGCACTGGCTGACGGCTCCGCTGGTACGGGACGAGGCCGCGCTCGACGCGATGCTCCGGCGGGCCCCCTTCGATCTCCTCTCCCGGCCGGCGTACGGGACCACGGTCGCGGAGCAGGTCCGCCGGACCCTGACCCAGGCCCTGCGCGGCTCGCCGCGGCTGCCGGAACTGGGCGAGGTGGCAGGGCGGTTGGCGGTGTCCCCGGCGACGCTGCGGCGGCGGCTCCAGCAGGAGGGCACGTCCTTCCAGCAACTGAAGGACCACGTACGGCGCGATGCGGCGATCGCCGGCCTGGCGGAGAGCCGCGAACCCATCGCGGAGCTGGCGGCCCGCCTGGGCTTCTCGGAGGACACCGCCTTCCACCGCGCCTTCCGCCGCTGGACGGGCACCACCCCGGGGGCGTACCGCATCGCGTCGGGGGGCCCGTAGGGGCCGGGCGGTCAGCCGGGCGGTCGGCCGACCGGGGTCGCGAGTGCGGCGGTGATGAGACGTGCGGCAAGGTGCCGGTCCGGCCGTCGCGGCGGGTGCCGAGGCCGGTGCCGGCAC